>JAITDR010000059.1 GCA_031282465.1 Desulfovibrio sp. | reverse complement strand
CGACCCCCGAGGGGATCTCGCTCCGCGCGATATCGTGTCGCGTTCCATTGTGGACGTGTTGCTGCGCAACGGCGACCCCTGCGTGTTCCTTGACCTCGGCGGGGTCAGTCACGATCTTGAGAAGCGTTTCCCGACCGTTCTGCAAAATTGCCTGGCGCGCGGCATCGACATCCGCTCGGAACCCATACCTGTGGTTCCCGCCGCCCATTATTTTTGCGGCGGCATTCTCGCGGACCTCAAGGGACGCACCAGCCTGGACCGCTTGTACGCCGTGGGCGAATGCGCCTGCACCGGTGTACACGGGGCCAACCGTCTTGCCAGTACCTCTTTGCTGGAGGCACTGCTCTGGGGCAAGGCGGCCGGCGACGACGCAGCGGCACGCGTTGAGGCCGGCCTGGATCGGCACAACCCTCTGTATGACGAGATAGAGGAGTGGAAGATGCAGGGGGACGAACGCAACGACGACCCGGCCCTCATCGCCCAGGATTGGGCCACCATCCGTAACACCATGTGGAACTATGTGGGCATAACGCGCACGGGTCCGCGCCTTGCCCGCGCCTTTGACGAATTACGCGACCTTTCCCGGAATATTCACGAGTTTTACAAGAGTACCCCCTTGTCCCGCGATGTGCTCGACCTTTTCCACGGGTGCGAAACGGCTTATCTGATAACGCAGGCCGCCTTGCGCAACACAAGGGACATCGGCTGCCATCACCGGGTGTGATGCGGGGCTGCGGGGGACGGGGCGTGGACAGATTCAAGATAAGTCGTGAGCGCATGGTAAAGGTCATCGCGAACCAGGGCGTCGACGACCCGGCCGTTCTTGACGCCATGCGCAAGGTGCCCCGCCACCTGTTCGTGGAAGACGCCCTGTATGCCCAGGCCTATGAAAATATCCCCCTGCCCATAGCCTGCGGCCAAACTATTTCCCAGCCTTACATCGTGGGCCTGATGTCCTCGTTGCTGCAGGCGTCCCCCGGCATGAGCGTGCTGGAAATAGGCACGGGTTCCGGCTACCAGGCGGCGGTGCTCTGTGAAATGGGCTTGTCCGTGTATTCCGTGGAACGCCTGCCTGAACTGTACGCAAGCGCCGGCAAGCTGCTGGTCCGGCTGCGCTGCCGCTCCGTGCGCCTCAAGCTTGCCGACGGCACCGAGGGCTGGCCGGAAGCCGGCCCCTTCGACAGAATCATTGTGACGGCCGGCGGCCCCGATGTGCCCGCTCCCCTGATCGACCAGCTTGCGGACCCCGGCCTTATGGTGATTCCCGTGGGCGGCAGGGGAAGGAACCAGCGGCTTGTGGTGGTGCGCAGGGAACGTGGCGTCGTGACGCGCGGGGACAACGCCGCCGTCGCCTTTGTGGACCTCAAGGGCGTACACGGGTGGAAGTAGGGACGGGCGCACTCCGGATGTATAATTGAGGGAGTCTTGAAGGACTTGCTGATGAAACAGGGAAGCGACGGCGTGAAACCGCGCGCGGCGGACGAACGGGCCGCGGGGAAACCCGGCTGCGGCGCCTCGTCCTGTGCCGCCTGCGCAACGGCGGCGGGTGACGGCTTCGGGCGTGCCCCGTGCGCGGCTGCTCCGCACCCGGAACAGTGCAGGCCGGAGCTGCGCCGGGCCGCGTTTTCCTCACCCCTCCCGGCGGTCAAACACAAGCTGTTCGTCATGAGCGGCAAGGGCGGCGTGGGAAAAAGCTCCGTGGCCGTCAATGTGGCGGCGGCTCTGGCCCTTGCCGGACACAAGGTCGGCATCGTGGACGCGGACCTGCACGGGCCGAGCGTGGCAGGCCTGCTCTGCAGCCGCGCCGGCGTCGTGGGCGTGGACGAAACAAGCGGAAAACTGCTTCCTGCCGAATTCATGCCGAACCTGCACTTTATTTCCATGGCCGCCATGCTTCGGGACAGGGACAAAGCGGTCATCTGGCGCGGCCCGAAAAAATCCGCCGCCGTTTTGCGCTTCATCAAGGGAGTCGAATGGGGGGCGTCGGATTACCTGATTATTGATTCCCCGCCCGGAACCGGGGATGAACACCTGACCGTGCTGAAAGCCGTTCCCGACATCCTTGCCGTGATGGTGACGACGCCGCAGGAACTTTCCCTGGCCGACGTGCGCAGGGCCTTGGGATTTCTGAAGGCGGCAGGGGGGAAAATTTTGGGGCTGGTGGAAAACATGAGCGGGCTGAACTGTCCGCACTGCGGCGGGGATATCCGGCTCTTCAAAAAAGGCGGCGGAAGATTGCTGGCGGAAGAATACGGCATCCCCTTTCTCGGTGAAATCCCTCTGGATCCTGCCGCCGTGTTGAGCGCCGATCTGGGCCGGCCTTTGACGCTGGACGGAGGCGACGGCGCGGCCGAACGCGCTTTCGCGGCCCTCGCCGGCGAAGTGGACGCGCGTTGCCGCGCGGGCGTCGCCGTTGATTTCGCCGCGCGTTTTCTGCATTGCGCAAACGGCGGCTGCGGTGTATGACTGCAGCGACGTACCGTAGATTCAGTGCCGGGGTATGCCGTGATGCCGTTCAACCTTCCCACTCGGCTGACCATCAGCCGCATTGCGATAGTGCCCGTTATCGTCGTCCTGCTGATGTTTCCCGGCAGATGGACGTGTTTCGCGGCTACCCTGCTTTTCTCCGCCGCCGGACTGACCGACCTCCTGGACGGGAGGCTTGCAAGAAAGACGAATCAAATTACCAGCTTGGGTAAATTTCTCGATCCGCTGGCCGACAAAATACTGGTCAGTTCCGCTCTGATTATGCTGGTTCAGAATGCATGGGTTCCCGGCTGGATAGCCGTACTCATCATCTGCCGCGACATTTTGGTGACGGGTTTGCGGGCCGCGGCCGCTCAGGAGGGAGTGGTCATCGCCGCCGACAGGCACGGCAAATTCAAGACGGTGCTGCAGATTGTCGCCGTCGCCGTGCTGCTTCTGCACTACGATTTGGCGGGCATTCCCGTTCACGACCTCGGTATGCTTATCCTTTACTTTTCGCTGGCACTGACGTTGTTTTCAGGCTATAATTACTTCAGGACTTTCTACCGGGAGCGGGAGGGGGAGGGAAACCCCGCCGGCCCGATGCGGGACAACGGGTTGCCATGAATATCGATCCCTTGAGCAGTCGCCTGCGCAACTGTCTCGTTACCATTCTGGAACTTGAGAACGACCTCGGCCGTACGCACCTCGGGCCGGCGTTGCAGAACGAGTTTTCGGTTCTCAAGAAAGTAGTGGCGCGTCTTGAGCACGTCAATGTGGACGAGCAGGACGTCTGCCGGATAGAGGCTGCTACGGGACGTTTCCTCTCCGAACTCAAAGATACGCTGGACAACGCCGATGTCGGCCGCGTTTCCGATAAAAGGCTTTTGCAGTAATGTTTATGCATCGCGTGGTACTCGCCGCTTCATTAGTGCTTAATCTTGTGCTGTGCTACAATCTTGTATGGGGTAAGAGCGGCGCGATCGCCTACATGGATCTGCGTGCGCGTTGCGAGGTTTTGGAAAACCGCATAGCCGCGGCCGGTGAGCAAAATTTGGCGCTCAGCAGGGAAATACGCCTGTTGCAGTCCGATGCAAAGTATATTGAAAAAACGATACGCAACCGCCTCAACTTTGTTCGCGGGAATGAAATATTGTACATATTTCCCTCGGAAGACACGAGTGATCTTTCCGGAGCGCCGGCCGATGAAGCAAAAAATTGAATGGTATAAAGAAGTTCTTGAACTGGAACCCGGCTCGAAGGTGTTTTTCCCGCTGGCGAAACTGCTTGCCGCGGACAAACAGATCGGTGAGGCCGCGTCCGTACTCCGCCAAGGCCTGTTGCGTCATCCGGATCATGTCGAAGCACGCCTGCTGCTGGTCGAGCTCCTGTACCGGCAGGGCGCCGACGAGGAATTGTCCGCCCAGACAGACGCGCTGGCGCATCTTTTTTCAGCGTATCCCGGCTTCTGGTCGGCATGGAGCGAAAGTATTTCCTCCGATCCGCAGATGCAGGCCGC
>JAITDR010000270.1 GCA_031282465.1 Desulfovibrio sp. | reverse complement strand
ATCCGCGGGTTGTATTCCTTCAGGCGGCGGGAAACGCCGACAAAGGTGCCGGATGTGCCCATGCTTGCGACAAAGTGCGTGACCTGCCGTTCCGACTGCCGCCATATTTCCGGGCCGGTACTTTCATAGTGGGCCAGAGGGTTGGCGGGGTTATTGTACTGGTCCGGGTAGAACCAGCGTTCGGGGTGCTTTGCAACGGCCGCTGCGGCCGCAAGGTAGGCGCCGTCCGAGCCTTCGAGCGGGTCGGTTTCCACGATTGCCGCACCGAAGCGGCTGATGATGCCCTTGCGCACCGCGCCGGTGTTCGCAGGCATGTACAGGGTCACGGCATAGCCCACGGCAGCGCCCAGCATGGCGTAGGCGATACCGGTGTTGCCGCTGGTGGCGTCGATGATGCCTCGTCCGGAAGTCAGCGTACCCTGCTGTATACCGTCCAGCAGCATGGCCTTGGCCGCCCGGTCTTTGACGGAGCCGCTGGGATTGCAGAATTCCGCCTTGGCCGACAACCGCACCTCCGGCGCGGAGGCACCTATGTTGTTGAGTTCCAAAAGCGGCGTATTGCCTACCAAATCGGTGATGCGCATACTCGGCCAAGCGTTCGGCGACGGCGAAACAATTTTAATATTATTTAAACAGTAGGATTACTAATATTTGAAGCCGCAAAGCTTGTCAAGGGGAAATCGCCGCCGTACGGCAAAGAAACATTGAAAAAAGTCTTCTTTGTAATATCTTGATATTACAGAAATGTATGCCGTTTCGGTCATATCGTGCGCTCTCGACACCTCCGTAAAAACCATCTTGCCGTATCTTGAAAAATCGATAAACCTGCGCTACGTTACAACAAAGGGAGCAAACCTGCCGTATGGAAAAAATCCGCTGTCGCCGAAAAATGACGTTATATTCCATATGGTTTTCGGCGAACATAAGAATGTCCTGACAGGCTTCCTGCAAGCCGTGTTGGATTTGCCTGCTGAAGAATATGAGGATATTAAAATTGTCGATTAAAACTTCCTAAGGTACGTAAGTCGGATGAATCGTTGCTCTGTAATTGGATGCAGTTTTTCAGAGCTAAAACAAAGGAGCAATTTATGGAAATTGCACAAACCAATCCAGCCATAGCTGAAGCTTGGGAAGTTATACAAGTATTGAGTGCCGATGAACGTGTTCGTGCCTTGGCCGAGGCCAGAGAAAAGGCGCGTATGGATTATGAAGACAACTATGACGGAGCGTATAGAGAAGGCGAACAAAAAGGGCGGCAGGAAGGGCGACAGGAAGGTTTATATATAGCCGCCCGAAACGCCTTGCGGAAGCGGATGTCGCATGACGATGTCGCTGATTTGACCGGACTGTCTATTGAGGAAGTGCAGCGGATTGCCTCCGATCGAAATCCGCAGACGTTTGCAACTCAAGGAAGGCGATAAGCTGCTGTTCTTTGAACGCGACGGGCAGATTGTGATCGACAACGCTTCCGCCGCGGCCATTCTCCGGGCGCAAGATGCCTTTTCCGGAACCGCTGACGATTTTGGCGTTTCCAGCGTGGATGAGGTTCAAGACTTGGTTGATGAAGTCCGCTACGGGGTAGGGGAATAACCATGCGGGTGGCTGATACAACTATCTATATTTCCACAGTCTTGTTATAATTGCGGATAAGCACGAATAAATCTTTCCGGGGCTCCGTCCCTCCGGCGCGGGGAGTTTTGGACGGGACGGAGCCTGCGGCAGGAGAATCGCCTGCGATCAGCGAGAGCTGTCAATCAGCGTGCCTTTGCCTTCGTATACGGCGGAAAGTACGGATTGGCTGAAGTTGTAGGTGCTGCTCATGGCCGCCTGAACCGAACCTTTGGGTTTCTTTTTGACGCTGAAATGCCCTTCGTTCAGCTTGTTCAGGGTACCGGTCACGATATCACGTTTGATGCTGTCTTTGATAATGCCGGCTGCGGCGTCCAGAGAATTTTTCATCAAAATATCCTTTATGGTTTGAAGCCTCGCCCTTCAAGGGAATTGTTGATTGACTCCCGGCGAAGCCGGGAAGGAAGGCTTTTTCGGCAACCTCGTCCTCCGGAGAGGGGCGTACCGGCCGGCTCCGGTCTGCCGGGACGGAGGCATACGGAGAACGGAGCCGGGTATGCGTTGCAACGAACATCCATATCCGGGTTTCGCCGACAACTTATCGGCAAAGACGCATGTTTGCTTTAGGCTGAAGTTCCGCGAAAATCGTCGAGGGGCTTCGGCGGAAATGCACAAGATACGGCAGGAGAATTTTTACGGAGCAACGCCCGATGCCGGACGGCGTTCCCTTCGCTGTATGCACGGCAAAACCGCGCGGAGGCGGTTCCGCCGTGCATACAGTGTGCTTCGGAAGACGTGAAGTTACAGCGCCGCCGCTACCTCTGCCGTCCAGGACGCAATCTCGTCGTCGGCATCGGCGGGGTCGCCGTCGATTTTGAGTTTCGGGGCTATGAGATGCGCGCCCAGCTCTTCCAGTTTGTCATAGATGGAGTCTACAGCGCCGCAAAAATACGTGTAGCCCGAATCACCGCAGCCGAAAACCGCCGTCTTGACACCGGACGCGCCTATGGCGTCGAACGCCTCAAACAGCACAGCAAAGTCGTCCTGCAGCACGATGGAATCATCCCCCCAGGTCGAGCTTCCGAAAAGCACGCAGTCGCGGCCGGCGCACAGCCCGGCCGGGTCGGTCTTGCCCGCGTCCTGCACGGTCACATTGTGCCCGCTTCCCTTGAGGATTTCCGCAATGTTGTCCGCTACGGTTTCCGTGTTGCCGGTGGTTGAACCGTACACGATAAGGACATCGGCCATGAAGGTGTTCCTCCTACTGTAAGATTGTTGACTGCCGGGGAAGGCAGCGCCGTCCCGCATCGGGCGACGGAATTTCCGCCGACGCTCCTGCCGGCCGCTCCTGCCGGTCGCAAGGACCCGCATCGCCGCCGGACAGTTCCGCGCGGCGCAAATTGCTGCTTATAACGGCATACAGTTTATTGTTCCTGCCGATGCGGGCATCAACCTTGGCTTGCGCCTGCGCCAGAAAGGCCACGGCAGCCTGCCGCCGGCGGTTCGCCATGGCAAAGACCCCCCTGGTGTTGAGCAGCTTTGCCTCCAGCACCGGGGAATGCAGCCCCTTCGCCAAAACACAGGCCTGATGCAGAAGAAAATCCGCGTTCACCCTGTTCCCCGCTTCGTGCGCCTCGACCGCGCTCCGGCACAGTCTGCGTATGGATTGTAATGCGCACATGCCTCACCCTGCCTTTGTCGGTTTGCTCGCTGAAACGTCGGTGAAAGACGCTCATCACGAAATCCCGTTTATTGAACATGATTGTCAAAATCAAGCATTTTTTTTCGTTTCCGACGATTATTATTGGACCGACGGGAATGAGGCGGGTATACTCAGGCTCGTCGCGGGATCGCAGGAAGAGGATACCACCGTGCCGCCGAGCGAAAGAGAAAAAATCCACTACGAACTGCTGGAAGCCCTGTACAAGGCGCGCAAACAAGTCGAACAACTTGAAGCGGCGGTCGCCCACAATGCCGCCTTTCTGGGCATCGGGGTCGAACGCGAAGACCGGCTCGGCCGCCCCGCGCCGGACCGGGCAGATCTTCCCGATGCCGTCATGCGCTATCTCGGGCTGGTCGGACATGTGGAGGATATCAGCGACTATATCGGCGGAGAAGGCCATGCCGAAAGCCGCCCGCACCTGGGCCGGGACGCGCCCGAAACTATCCGTCCGGCGGACGGGCCGCGCATAGACCGGCTGGTCGGCAACGTCGTTCTGGATCACCCCGACGACGGTCTGCTGTTGGGCGCCGGCACGCCGGAGCCTCAGGATCTTACGGGGAATATCGGGGCGTCGCCCCAAACTCCGCCGGAAACATCGGGGCTCCGTCGGTGACGAACAACCGCCCTTATCAGAAATTCCTTTATGGTTCGGCAGTCCTGTGGGCCTGTTGCTGTTTGTGTCTGCAGCCCGTCACCGCCTTCGCCGGCACGGAGGTCCCCGTGCCGCCCGGTTTGGCGGCGGACCCGACCGCCGGCCCCGATACCGCCGCCGCGGCCTTTGTCGGCATCCCCTACAGACAGGACGGGACCATTGACGAACAGGGCCGCTTCACCCTGTTCGCCAGACCGGA
>JAITDR010000254.1 GCA_031282465.1 Desulfovibrio sp. | reverse complement strand
CGCAGGAGACAAAAAGACCCTTTGTGTCGTCGACTGTCGCGGGCGTGAAGAACATTGGCCCGCGATGAGCAAAGCCGACGCCGCCTGGAGACTGCTGGATTGGCTGTCAACGCTTTGAGTCTTGCCGTCTGCCTGCGGCCCTGGCGCGGCGCCGGCATTTACGCATTGTTGCGCGGCGGCGAAGAGTGCGGGCAACGCACAGTTGCGTTTGACCCCGACGTCGCCCGCGCATACGTCGAAACTCCGGGTTTGAATCGGCAGGACGATGCCTTCCCCGACCCCGAGGCTGCTCCAGTGTTCCGTGAAACTTCCGTTTTCAAGCGGCAGGACGATACCCTTCACGACCCCGCGGCTGCTCCAGTGTTCCGTGACGACCTTTCCGACGCATTTCCGTCCGACGACCGCCTGTCGTCGATTACGCAATTTTCCGCCCCGTGGCGCGCCCTGTTGGAAAAAACGCGTTCGGCTCCTCTGGTCTGGACCTATGAAGAACTGGCAGGCGATTTGCGGGGAAACGCCTCACCGGAGCGCTCACGCTGCTTGAAGACGCTGATCGCCGCATTGGCCTTGCCCCGTGGATCCAGCGCCTTCTGGCCTCTCAGCCTGCCCGCCTCTGCCGCCGGCAGAGGCACAGGCGAAGCACCGAGAGCTGCGGCAGACGTGCCGGAGAGTGCGGCAAGCGACCGCGCGGGCATGTCGGAACCGGCCCTCGGCAACGGCACAGGCGTACCGGAACACACAGGCATCTGTCCGGAATTTGCCGCGGGCGTACGCCTGCTCGGCGCCGGAGCGGTTATGTATTTCGGGACGGGTGCCGTGTTGCGCTCCGGATTTGCCTTGACGATACGTGCTCCGTATACGCAACAGATTGTTGCGGGGCTGCAGCATATCCTTCTTCCTGCACTGTCCGCCCTTGCCGAAGACCGGGAAAATACCGAAAAGGCCGTGGCGTACCTGCGTTCCGTGCTGACGGACCACCCTCTGCTGCGCGTGCGGGCAACGAAGAACAGCGCCCGCTGACGGAGGGACCGGGAGATGCGCATACTTGTCACGGGAGCCGCCGGCTTTATCGGCCACCATCTGTGCCTGCGCTTTTGTCGGGACGCCCACAGTGTGGTGGGCCTCGACAATCTCAACGATTACTACAGTACTGCATTGAAACAGGCCCGCCTGGCCCGTATGAACGGCATTCCCGGCTTTTGCTTTCAGCATATGGATATTTGCGACGAGGACGCCGTCTATGCGCTGTTCGCGCGCGAGCGTTTTACGCACGTCGTACACATGGCTGCCCAGGCGGGTGTCCGCTACAGCCTCGAAAATCCTCTGGCTTACGCGCGCAGCAATCTCTACGGGTTTACGGTCATTCTTGAAGCCTGCCGGCGCAACGGCGTCGAGCACCTGCTTTTTGCTTCTTCCAGCTCGGTATACGGCACGAGCGCGCAACTTCCTTTCTCGGCAACAGCCGGAGCCGACCATCCGGTGAGCTTGTACGCGGCGACGAAACGCAGCAATGAACTGTGCGCGCACAGCTACAGCAGCCTCTTTAATCTTCCGGCCACCGGCCTGCGTTTTTTCACCGTATACGGTCCTTGGGGCCGGCCCGATATGGCCTTGTTTATTTTTACCCGCGCGATTCTTGAAGGCCGGCCGATACCGCTTTTCAACATGGGCAGACAACGCCGCGATTTTACCTATATCGACGATGCATCGGATGCGGCGGCAACACTGCTGTCCGTTCCGCCCGAGAAGCAAGACGCGCAACCCCGAACGGCCGAACCTGACCCCTCGCGCAGCACTGCACCTTTCCGCATTTACAATATCGGCGCGGGCCGTCCCGTCACACTGGCCGAACTCGTCTCCGCCCTCGAAAACTGCCTCGGACGCAAGGCCGAGGTGGAACTGCAGCCGCGCAGACCCGGCGATGTCGACGAAACTTGGGCAGACTGCCGGCCTCTGCGCGACACGATAGCCTTTGTTCCCGAAACGCCCCTCAACGAAGGTGTCGCCGCTTTTGTCGCATGGTATAAAGAGTTTTACGGCAGCGGCACCTATTCGGGGCTGCGCCCCGACCCCCCGGCCGAGCATTGAAACAATGCAATGCAGATTTTTATGCCTCTTTATACGCCTCTTTATATGCCTCCGGCGTCGGCCTGAGCAGGCGCAAGGCCGAACATTGTAACTTCGCAATGCAGATTTACATGCCTCCGGCGGCCGGGGGAAATGATTTCCCCCGGACCCCCTCATAAGTAACCCGGCGAAATATCAATCGCTGGGTAGGGCGTCATGCCTCGGCCGGGAGAGTCCGAGAGGGTAACGCCCCCGCAAAAAGAATAATTCGGCGTTTACGTAGAGTTTCACACCGTTCGACGGTACACCTGTTCAGCTCGATTTCCCGCAGAAACAGCGGCTGATGTAACAATTCCGGCGGCAGAGGTTCCACTGGCTTTGACCCTGTTCAGCCGGCTGCCGGCGCCTGCGCTGTTTCACGTGAAACAGCGCAGGCGCGTAAAAAAGGATCCCTGACCGACGAATTGTGCAATATGTTGCACAAATGCAGATTTGCGGTGAAATTTACCGATGCTCGCTTGACCGTTGCCGCGCTTTCTGGTAGCTTGAGTTGCCTGGTGCGGCGCACGGCATGTTGCCGGATGCCGTTGTTTCACGTGGAACATTTTCGCCGAGGGTACGCTTCGTGTCCAGAAACATCGTGATAGCCAATCAGAAGGGCGGCGTGGGCAAGACGA
>JAITDR010000245.1 GCA_031282465.1 Desulfovibrio sp. | reverse complement strand
TCGTGGGCGGCTGCTTTTCCAGGTATGAGGCCAGACGTTTGCGGACCGCTTCTTCAACCATGATTCGGGAATCGGCCGGCAATTTGCGGAACAGCCCCGCGCAGATATCGGAGTTGACGGCGAGTCCGCATAATTCGCCGTGATCTCCGGTCGGTGCCTCGGCACCGGCCGGCAAAGCGCGGTGCAGGCGTTCGGCGTAAAAGTCGCGCAGGGCGGCGTGCAGCATGTTGCCTACGGCAAGGGGGTCCTCACCTTCCGCTGCTTCGACGGCAGGGGTTATGTGGGCCAGACGCTCGTAAAAAAACGCGGCCGGACAGCGCAGCCAGGCATCCAGCAGGGAAGCGGAAACCCGCTGGGCAAGCAGTTTTCCGATAAGCGCGCGCGTCGCGTCGTCCAGGGCTATGCTTCGGCACACAGAGTTCATGGGGAGGATGGAGGGAGAAAGTACGGTCAATGTGCCGTCGTTTTCCCGTCCGGTCAGGGTATGCCCGCGTTTTTTCTCTTCCTGCCAGAGCAGTTCTTCCACAAAACGGCTTTTTTTCTTTCTTTCTCCCGGCGTTCCGGGCTCGTCGCCTTCCCGCCAGAGCAGAACAAGCTCTTCCGCTCCCGCGACAAGGCTGAAAAAGCTGTGGGCAACAAGTTGTTCACGGGCGTAGCGGGAAGGCAGGCCCAGTTCGGGGCGCAGGACGTCGGGCAACAGGGGGTCTCCTTCCGGCGACCCCGGCAGCGCATCTTCCACGGCATCCACAATGATGACGCGGCGAAAGGCAAGCAGGCGGCTTTCAAGCATGCCCATGACCTGCAGACCCACCAGCGGTTCGGCCTCAAACGGGACGCGTTCGTTGTCGAGCAGCCCGCGCATTAACGAGAACAGCGCTTCCTGCGGCAATTGTTCGGCGGACAGTTCGGATGCCGCCAGTTCCGGGATCAGGGAGCGGCGCAAACGGTATAGGCATTCGGCGTCGATGGGGAACCGTTCCAGCAGCCGCGCTGCGCAACGGCGCACAAGGCCGCAGACCCCGTCCAGCGCTGCGGCCAGCTCGGCGGCGTTGCGGATATCGGCAAAGGCATCCAGAAATACGCGGCAGATTTCTGCCGACAGCGCGAGTACCGGGGCAGGCGGCATGTCTTCCGGCGGCGTCGCTTGATACAGGTCTTCCATGAGGGCGTACAGGCTCACATATTTATGTCCCTGAGTGCGCAGGGCGAGATCCAGGCGGAAAAGTTCGCGGCGGAAGCCGGCGTCTGTTCCGGGGTGTGCCTCGGCCCCGTCGGGACGGAGCATGCTAATGTACGGGTGGCGCAGCAGGTCGAGAAGATCGCGTCGGTAGTAAGAGTTTCCTTTGCGTCCTTCCTGCAGGCGCGCCGCCGTGTCCAGCAGACGGGCAAGCGGAGAGCGGGTGAGGGGCAGACCCATGGAAATATTGATGTCCGTGTGCGGGAGATGGTGCAGCACGGGCAGGAGCAGGTCGCCGCGAGGTAGGAAGACGGCCGTATCTACGGGTCGATCGTCGGCGGTACCGGCGTCGAACGGGCCATCGTCCGCATCGCCGTCGGATCGGTAGCCTGCTGTACCGCCGGCGTGCGGATTGTCGACCGCATTGCGATCGGATTTGTCGCCTGCCGAATCGGCATTGGACAGACCTCCTCCCGCATCGACATAGGACGTGCCGACGGCGGCATTTTCGTCGGGAGAAGGGTAAGGATGTTCCCCGCCGTACCCTGCAAGTTCCCGGCGTAGAACCTCAAGTTGGGAATGCAGGTCGTAGGCGGCGTAGAAGCGGATGCGCGGTTCTTTGTCACGTTTTTTTTCACAACCGGGGGCTGGTTCCGTGCGGGTTCCCCATCGCGCGGCCCAGTCCGCAAAGGAGAGGCAACTCCAGTGAGGTCCGCTGCCCTTGGGGAGCGCGAGGGCTTCGTCGGCGTGAATGACGACGCGGGCGTCCAGATCATCGCGCATGCGGCGGAAAATGATGTCTTCCGCGCCGGTGGGCATGTGGAATCCCGCCAGATAGACGACTGTTTCCGCCGGTGTGCCGGCGGTGGAAAACAGGCTGCCGGAAAGGAAATTTTCCGGCAGCCTGCCCTGTTTCCCGACAAATTCGGCGGCCGTGCGCGCGTTCAATCCTTCCGTGGTGTAGTCTCCCGCGTCAAGCAGGCTCCGGTAGCGGACGAAAAGCGGCCGCAGACGGGCCAGGAGCTTTTGTGCGTAAGGCAGGGCCAGATCTTCGGCATAAAGGAAGTTGACGGGCGTGCTCATCTGCACGAAGCATTCCTCGAAAAGCTCCGCCAAGCGGATGCCCCAGGGGAAGAAGCGTGCAATGTCCGTATCGAAAGGCATATCCGATTCGCCGATTTCTTCCCGCAGGGCGGTGAGCAGCAGGCCGATGCGGTCGAGAAGGCCGGCGCGCCGGCGGGGGCGCGGCAGGATGAGCCGGTTGAGTTCCTCCATGAGTCCGGTCGCCGTATACGTGCGCGGCAGGAACAACGGCCGGCGCGGAGATTCGGGTGCGGGGGGTGTGTTCTGCGCGGTATGCTTCGGGACGTTCAGCGCAAAGCCGGGAAAGGTTCTTCCGGTCCGTTCGCGCAGCAGCAGGGGCAGGTAACGCGCAGGCCGCGCGTGGGGAAAAACGAAGACGGCACGGCCGAGGTCGCCGTCCGTATCCCGCAGGGCGATGTCCAGTAGAATCTTGAGGAAGTTGAGCTGCCGGGGAATCAGCTGGAAGGGTCGGTTCATGTCGCGTGTCTCTCGTCAACGGGCAGAAGCGTGCCGTCGAGATACACGAGGAGTCCGCGCGTCGGTCGCCCGCTTGCCCCGGCCAGGAGTCGCATGTAGTGCCGCATCTGCAGTGTGTGGCTTTCTCTGTATGCTCCGCTTTTGTAGTCCAGGACAAGCAGTCCGCCTTCCGCATCGTCGTCCGGGCGTCCGAGAGCCCGCATATCCACGAGCAAATCCGTTCGATAGACCTTGCCCTCTTCATCCATGATGCTCTGCTCCCGCAGGCCGCAGGCCAGCCAGGCCGCGGCGTCGGGAAGGGAGGCAAAGCGCAGCAGCGCCGCGCGCAGTTCGACGGCGACGCTTTCCTCCTGTCCAAGCGGAGGAGGGAAAAGACGCAGGGCGCAGGCCGCCGCCCGCGCGACCGCTTCTTCCACGGCCTCCCGCCTGCCGCCGCGCGGCAGGTGCAGATGTTCAAGGCACAGGTGAATCAGGACGCCTCGTTCCCGCGCCGTCAATCCCGAACCGGAATCGCTTGCTCCCTCGTCGCTCGGCCCCTCTTCGGCCGAAGCAGCTTCCGGATGAGAGCGGAATATTTTCAGGCGGGGCCAAGTTTGCATGGGACGCCACGGCAAAGGCGGCAGAGGACGGGACTTCGGCGTTGTTTCGGGCGCTTGCATCGGATCGGGCGTTGATACGGGCGTTCCCCCCGGTGCCGGCGTTATGTCGGGCGCGCCCGCCGGCGCGGTAGTATCCTTCGGGCTTGGATGTTCCCAGCGGCAGAAGCGGTCTCCGTATTTTTCGCGGTAGACGCCGGCCAGCAGTTTCACTGCCTCGCCCGGGCGCGTCCCCGGATTGGTCAGAAAGGCGTGCAGCTCGTAAATCGGGCGCGTCCAGGCTACATACAGCAGGTTCAGCCGTTCAAGTTCTTCGCGCGCGCGGGCCGGATAATGCAGTTCGGGCAGTTCGCGCACTTCGCGAGTCGCCATATCCAGCCCGAGGCAGGTGCGCCGCACGATTTTCGGGCTGAAAGGCGTCTGCTTATGCTGAAACGGCAAGACGACCACAGGAAACTCCAGACCTTTGGCCTTGTGTATGGTCATCACACGCACGGCTCCGGTGTTCTCCGGCATGGGCAGCTTTTCCTCCGTGTCGCGCTTGCGGCAAAACGCAAGAAAGGCCGCCGGGGAAACGCAACCCTGCTGTTCAGCACAATAGGCAAGCTCCAGAAGTCGGCGGACAAAGGGGAGATCTTCCTTCCTGCGCCCCTCAAGGTCGAAGCGGCGCACAATCTCGGCAAGCAGGTCGTAAGCGCTCATAAATCCGGCTTCGGCATAAAACGGCTCAAACAGGCTTGCCCACAGCGTCGGGAAACGCGCGCGGAAAAGAGTGTACAGGGGGGGGCGGGAAGGCGCACGGCTGAAGGCGCTTTCCGCCGCCCAGGCGAGCAGGCTTTGCGGATCGTGCCCGGCGTAGCCGCCGGCAAGCTCCGGTCCGGAAAGGCATTCCATGAACGCAGCATCGTCGGGTGGGTAATCAAGAAAGGTGAGGAAAGAAATCAGCTTGCCCACAAGGGGATGGGCGAAAAGCCTGAAGCTGTTTTCCGTCACCACGGGGATATGCCGTTGCGTGAGCAGTTCAGCGATGAATTCCGCCTCATCCCCGGTACGGACGAGGACGGCAATGTCGCCGTACTCCCAATGCAACGGCAGTTCCTCCGTAAAGAGCCGTTGCAGCCTCCGGCTTACGACGTCCTCCACGGCTGCCGCGTTCGCTTCTTCCACGGTGTACAGCACGACCTCGGCGTGGGCGTTCCGGGGATGTTCATCCGGTTTTTTTTCCGGCGGAACCTGCTGGCTTACTCCGGAGAAAATCTTTACCACCTCTGCGGCCGCCGCCTGCCGGTAGATGTCGGGAGTATCCTCGGGGAGCAGTGCGCGCATGACGGCCGCGGCTGTTTCGGGTTGTTCCAGAAGAGAAAAAAAAGCGTTGTTGTGCTCGATGATGTGCGGCCGGCTGCGTCGGTTGACGGTGAGGAACAGTGTTTTCGGTTCGCCGCCGACCCGGCGGAGATCCGGCGAGAGATCGACTTCGTCGAAAAGCGCCGCGTCACCGCCGCGCCAGCCGTAAACAGCCTGTTTTGCGTCGCCCACCAGGGTGAGGCTGCCTCCGGTGGCCAGGGCTTCAATCGCGAGAGGCAGTACGGCCTCCCACTGTTCGCGGCTGGTATCCTGAAATTCGTCCAGAAGGATGCGGGAGATGCGTGTGCCCAGGCGGCACAGGGCATCGGACACTCCCGTTGCACCGTTCATCAGGCCAGCCGTCAGGCGCGGCAGAAGCAGGGCGGGAAGCATTTTCGATGTTGTATCAGCCTTCATGCGCGCGCAAAGTTCCCCGGCCAGGCGGCACAAAGGAGCCAGACGCAGGGCATGGCGCAGAACAGGCAGATTTTCAGCATACTGCGAGAGCGCATCCTGCGCGCGGTCAAAGGCCCGCACGGCGTTTTCCGAGGCCGCCCCTTTGGATGCCTTGTTCAGGCAGTCGTTGAAGTCGCTTTTGCGCGCCCATATCTCGGAAGGCAGGTTTTCGCCCGGCGCGGACAGGGTGCAGTTCCGCAGAAACTTGAGGTAATGCGCATTGACGCTCAGGTTTTCCTGCCCGAGCAGTTCGAGAAGTTCCGCGCAGGCCGCTTTGCACGGCGCGTGCAGGCTGTTTATGCGGGCGAATATCTCACTTTCCTCCGCCGTCGGGAGCAGCTTCTCCTGTCGGCAAACCAGCCGACCGCCGTCGATGCTTTCTCCATTCGCCGGGAACGCCCTCGGCATGGATGAAAGCCTCGCGGGTCCTGAATCGCCTTCCTCCATCGCCCGGCACATTTCGTCGGGCAGGGCAAAGGCGACGAGTTCCAGGAGCGGGTCATGCAGTTTGTCGCCCAAGGTGAACCCGCGTACGGAGCTGTAGGACAACAGGCTTCTGCAGGCCGAGCGCAACGCGGCACGCAGGGCGCCTGCATCGACCGTTTGAAATACCCGTCTGCTATCCCTCCTTTCTGCCTCGTCTGTCTCGTCGGCAGCCAGATCTTCCATCAGGGCGTCGTAATGTGGCGTGAAAAATTCGTCGGCGTCGAAAGACGGTTTGAAATCCGGAGGCAGGCTGAGTTCCAAAGCGGACAGGCGGGCCAAAGTGGTCAGCAGGCTGTCTATGGTGCGGATATTCAAGTTGCCGTAACGGCGCAGGATGCGTTCGATCCACAGTTCCGCCTGCGACGGTCCGCGCCGCGCTTCCGCCGGCGCCGCAAGGTTGCGCAGGGCTTCATGTTTCAGCGCGGAAAGGACGCGGTCCTTCATTTCCGCCGCGGCTTTGTTGGTGAACGTGGCCGCGAGTATTTCCTGCAGGGCGTAGCCGTCCGAGCGTCCGTGCAGGGCACAGGCCGATGCGGGGGCATCGGGATCTGCCTTGTAGAGCAGTTCAAGAAAATTTTGCGTCAATGTATAGGTTTTTCCCGAACCGGCGGAAGCTTTAATGCGCGTGATCACGGCGTTATGGATGCCGCTTCGCCCATGGTCGCCAGGTCGGGTTGCCCGGCGGAATCCAGCACCGTCTGCCAGTATGCCGAGTGGACGTTCAGCTTGCGGCGTTTGCGGGTGACCAGTTCCAGCGGCAGGTGTACATACCGGCCCATGAGTTTTGCTACAACCATATTGGTTTTACCCGCCATAGCAGCGTGCACGGCATTCTGTCCCAGGAAGCCGCAATAGACCTTGTCGTTGGCGTTGGCGGGCACGGAGCGGATCATGTAACTGGGGTCGATATATTTCAGGGAAAAGGGCAGACCTTCGGCGTCCAAGTACTTTTTTATTTCATGGCGCAGCACGTCCGACACATCGGCGAGGACGATGTTGCCCGAAGGGTCTGTTTCATCTCTGCTTGCCGTCAGATGCTGACCCGCGCCTTCAGCCACGACGATGACGGCATGGCTGCGTTTTCTCAGGCGGTCGGCAAGCTCGGGCAGCAGTCCGCCGGGACCGTGCAGGGCAAAGGGAATCTCCGGAATGAGCACGAAATTGACCTCTTTCATGGCCAGAGTCGCCTGAGCAGCGATGAACCCGGATTCGCGGCCCATGAGTTTGACGATGCCGATGCCGTTTTTGTAGCCCATAGCTTCGATATGGGCGCATTGTATTGCCTCTGTGGCTTTGAAAACGGCGGTTTCGAAACCGAAACTCTCACTGATGAAGTTGATGTCGTTGTCGATGGTTTTGGGGATGCCGATGACTGCGATGCGAAGACTGCGGAGTTCTATTTCCCGCACTATGCCTTGCATGGCCCGCATGGTGCCGTCGCCGCCGATCATGAAGAGGCAGCTTGCATTCATGCGGTCCAGGGCGTCGACGATTTCTTCGGGGTTTTGCGGGCCGCGGGACGAGCCGAGTACGGTGCCGCCGAACTGGTGAATATCCGTCACCTTTTGCGGGGTCAGTTCCATAATGTCGTGCCCGAATTCAGGTATAAAGCCCTCCAGCCCGTACCTGATGCCGAGGACGGCGGCAACGCGGTATTTGTAAAAGGCCTCCATCACAACGGCGCGTATGACGTCATTGGTACCGGGGCACAGTCCCCCGCAGGTGACAACGGCGCATTTGGTTTTGCGGGAGTCGAAAAAAAGGTTCGCGCGCGGGCCTGCCGTTTCAAATTCTGCCGCGACCGGGGGCAGGTCTTTCAGTTCGTCAAGATGTTCCCCGTCCAGAAAAATGGGAACGCTCTCATTGGTGATGAGGCTTGCCTCGGACAGAGGCGAGGGGATTTTGCACATGCCCAGCGTGCGGATCTTGGTTGTGAAGCTGTAGTCGCCGAAGCTTATTTTGCGTTCAGGTTTCATAAGGTTCTCCCGTCCGGTCGTCGGCGCATTCGGATTGCGTCCGCCGGACATGCGTCGGAGGCTATGCCGCCGGGTACGTGTTGATAAGGAGCGTCAGTTGGAGGCAAAAGGCCGTCAACTGTAGAAAGCAGGCGCCGAAGGCGCCTGCTTTGCGGCGCAGTGGGTTTGCATCAAACGCGCAGACCAGATGCAGCAGAGCGCACACTATCGGCAGACCGCTGGCCGCGAGCAGGATGCCTGTTTCGGGCATTTGTCTGAATTCGGGTGCCGTGGAGGCCGACAGGGACAAGAAAAGCAGCGCGGCCGCGGCCGTCGCGGCCACTGTGAAGAACAAGGCCGAGCGGGCGGCGGAATGCGCGGCAAAGACGTAATAATCGCGTCCGAAATCGTCCTTGTTGCGGCGCAGGATCAGCCGCGCGCGGGTCAGAGCGGCGGCGGCCGCCGGACCGTTCAGGAAAAAGTAGGCAACAGGCGGCCACAGGGAGGTATTGCCGGTGAATTCCCCCAGTGCGGCGGGCAGGGCCGCGCCGGGATTTTCGTCAAGGAGCAGGGAAATATACGGGTGCTGAATGAAAAAAAGCAGCAGGGTCAGCAGGCAGAACAGGAAGAGGCCGCTCAGCAGCGCGGACAGGCCGATGAGCAGATGCGCCGCACGATGCCTGTGCAGGGCGCTCCAAGAGCGGATGTACGCAAGCCAGAGCAGTGGCGTAATGAGCGCGAGAAGAGCCGGCACGGTATAGGCGGCATGGCGCGGATCGACGAGCTCGCGCAGGGTCGGCAGGACGGACGGCAGCGGCAGAAAACGCGCGGCGGTCGGGAGGAACACGACAAGGGCGGCGCACCAGGCGAACAGGACGGTCCCGCTGAACTGTTGAGCGTATTTGTCGTAAAACGCCTTGCGCTGTCGCAGATATGCCGATTCTGCGTTCAGAGCGGTCAATCCGCCGCACAGGAAGGCCAGAAGAAAAAAAACGCCCGCTCCGAGCAGGGCGGGCAGAATAAACAATTCGTCCGCCTGCATATCGAATTGCCACAATGTACTGAAAAAAGGCATCCGTCCTCCGTTGTATCCGCCGTGAGGGAAGTGTGCCCGAAACGGCAGAGTAAGGCAAGAGACGGCGCTGC
>JAITDR010000199.1 GCA_031282465.1 Desulfovibrio sp. | reverse complement strand
CGCGTTTCCGATATAGGCAATGCAACAAGGGAATGGGTGGTGCCGAGCATCTTCCGCTCCTGCGTGCTGGAAGGTTGCCTTGAAAAGGGACTGACCGAGGAACAGGGCGGCCCCAAGTACGCCCAATCCCTGTGCATCACCACCGGCGGCGTCGATGCCGCCAACTCCCTGCTGGCCGTCAAGCACCTTGTCTACGACACCGGGCAACTGAGCATGTCCCGGTTGCTGGAAGCCCTTGCCGCCGAATTCGAGGGATATGAGGACATCCGCGCTATGTGCTACGCTGCGCCCAAGCACGGTAACGATTATCCCGACGTGGACGCTTTCGTGCAACGCATGTTCCGCGATGTCGAGCGCATCTACCGCGCCCAGGGGACGGATTATTTCGGCAACGAACCGCGTATGGACGCCTTTTCCCTGTCTTTCCACAACTATTTCGCCCCCTTCACCGGCGCTCTGCCCAACGGGCACCGGCGGGGTGAAGCGCTGACCGACGCCAGCGTATCGGCCATGCCCGGCACCGACGTGGAAGGTCTCACGGCTCTGCTGAAGTCCGCTGCCGGCGCCGTTGATACGGTACGTTACAACGCCAACCACCTGAACGTAAAAGTGCTGCCCTCAGTGCCCGCGGGCAAAAGCGGGGCAAGAACCCTGCTCTCGTTGATTAAAACCTATTTCGACCTGGGCGGCTGCCATATCCAGTTCAACGTCGTGGATACGGAAACCCTGCGCGAGGCGCAAAAAACACCGCAGGACTACAAGGACCTGGTGGTGCGCGTGGCCGGGTTCAGCGCCTACTTCACGCGTCTGGACAAAGGCGTGCAGAACGAAATCATCAAACGCACCCAGTACGCCGCCGTACGCTGAAGTATTGCAATGTTGATTTTGTATGCCTCCTGCGGTCGAGGCTCCGCCCCGGACCCTCGACCTGAGCAGGAACCGGGTCGAACATAGGAATCCTGCAATGCTGCGTTATATGCCTCCGGCGACAGGGGGAATGATTCCCCCCGTACCCTCCGTTTACGGCAGGGAATCTCAACGTGACAATGTTCTCAATGAGGGACGCGACTATGCACATCACCATATCCGATGAGGCCGCCTCCAAACTCCGCACGCTTCTCGGCGAAGAAGGCGACGCGGCCTGCGTGCGCGTGCGGGAGAGCAAAATCGGCGCCGCCTGCAAGAGCAGAATCGTACTCAGGTTGAGCATCGACGAGCGGAGCGACGACGACTTGGAAGCTCCGGCACAGTCCGTGCCCTTTGTCATCGACCGGGATCTCGCGGATCAGTACGGCGAGAACTTTGTTGTTGCCCTGGACGAACATCAGGCGTTCACCGTGGTGCCGGCCTGATTGTTCCATATACCCAGGCCTGCCGCATAAGCAGGCATCCCGGCCTGCAGAACAAGTATGCCGGCCTGCAGAACAAGCATCCCGGCCTATAGAACAAGCATGTCGGCCTGTAGAACAAGCATAACGGGATGCACTGAAAGATGTAGATTTCATGTAAGGGCAAGTGTTGTTTTCATTATTTTCATTAATTCCACAGGAGAAACGTATCGTAAATTTTAATCAGCCGAACTCCATGCCGTTACAAACATCACGGCCTCCATAAATTCGACTTTCAAACAAAAATTGTGTTTCTACAGTTTTTATACGAGAGCCGCACCGTTTTTTGTGCGGCTTTTTTTATGTTTCTTTGCTGCATTACAACGGTTCTTATGGTCGTTTTCATATATGAATATACGAAATTAATATTTGCGATTTGAAACAACCTGTGGGACTACGGCATTGTTGCTGAAATTCAAATAATTTTCAACATGATCCCGGAGGACGATTATGTATCCCCTGCTGCAAAAAGCGCTTTCCCGTTTATGCGTTCCGGCCGCGATTCTAGCCGCGTTGACGGCTGTACCGGCGGGCAATGCGGCATTCGCCGCGCCTCCGCCGGCATCCATCAACCTTCAGGCGTCGGCCTGGACGGTCGTTGCCAAGGAGAAAGGCTTTTTCAAGGAAGAATTCGACAAAATCGGCGTGAAGGAAGTCAATCTTATCGCGGCCGGCGCGGCTGAACTGCTGGGCGCCGAGAGCGCCGCAGTGGCCGGAGGCGCCATCGCCGTCGCCCAGCGCATGATCTATCCCGCGACGGTACATCGCTCCAACGGTCTGGACATCGTATTGATCTGGGTGTCTGAGCCGTCAAACCGCTATCGCGCCCCCGTCCTGGCCAAGACAGGCAACAATGCCGTTAATTCCGTGGCCGATCTCGACGGCAAAAAACTCGGCAGCGCGCGGACAAGCTGCTATTGGGCGTCGCCCTTTGAAATCCTGGAGAAAGCCGGACTTCCGTTGGATACAAGACTCAGGAAAGGCCGCGTCCGTTACGAAACCATCGACAACCCCACAGTCATGATTTCATCACTGCTGTCCGGGGCGACGGATGCTACGGCGGCCCATCTTGCCGCGAGTCAGTTTACCGGAGCATGGCTGTCCGGCAATCTGAAAATCATCGGCGAATCGCCGGACGACGGCATTTATGTGAATCATTCCGGTCGGGTTACCTATCTCGCCAAGCGCGACTTCGTCGAGGCATACCCGGAAATCATCCGGGCTTTTCTGCTTGCCCACGAAAAGACCAGGAGCTGGGCAACCGATCATCCCAACGAAGCCGCGGCCATCATCGCAAAAGAGCTGCGTCAGCCTCTTGAGGCGGCGCTGTTCCAGATCACCCACCTCGGACAGTGGGATTTTATGGGCGGCGAGGCGAATGCGGATCGCGCCCTCAGCAGTCTCAAGGCTTTTTTGGCATGGTACAAGGCAAACGGCGACGACATCCTGAACGACCGCAATCTGACGGATGAACAACTCGACGCTTTTATAGCGCGACAATTCTTCGCCGGCGGCAAGTATTCAATTTA
>JAITDR010000130.1 GCA_031282465.1 Desulfovibrio sp. | reverse complement strand
AAAATCGCCTACACCAGAGCGGGCATCATCATCGCCATGACCTTCATCACCCTGCCGTTCATAGTCCGCACCATACAGCCGGTCCTTGAACAGCTTGACGGGGCTTACGAGGAAGCCGGCTGCATGCTCGGCGCGTCGCGCGAACGCATATTCCGGAAAATCATCCTGCCGGAGCTGACGCCCGCAATCCTCACCGGCTTCGGCCTGGCTTTTGCCAGGGCTCTCGGGGAATACGGCAGCGTGGTCTTCATCGCCGGGAACATGCCTTTCAAAACGGAAATAGCCCCTCTGCTGATCATGAGCAAACTGGAACAGTTCAATTACGACGAGTCCGCCGCCATAGCCCTGGTCATGCTGGTTGTGTCCTTTACCGTCATGTTCGGCATCAACTGCGTGCAATCCAGAGCCGCATCTTTCAGCAAGGGGTAGCCGTGCGCAAAGAAGTCTGGATACCGCGCCTGCTCATCGCCGTCAGTGTGCTTTTCATCGGAGTCATGCTGGTGCTGCCCCTTGTAGTCGTGTTGGCGGAAGCCTTCAGTTCCGGTCTGGACGCTTTCCTGCGGGCCGTGACGGATCCGTACACGCTCAAGGCCCTGCGTCTGACCTTGACGGCAACGGTCGCCGCGGTGCTGATAAACACCCTGTTCGGTCTGACGGCGGCCTGGGCCGTGACCCGCTTTTCCTTCCGCGGCAAAGGCATACTGAGTACCTTGATCGACATTCCGTTTGCCGTTTCTCCGGTCATAGCCGGTCTGGTCTTTATTCTCATCTTCGGACGCATCAGCCCCCTGCATCCTTTTCTGGACGCACACGACATAAAGGTTGTGTTTGCCGAGCCGGGCATAATCCTGGCTACGGTGTTCGTTACCTTTCCCTTTGTCGCGCGGGAACTGATACCGACGCTTGAGGCACGGGGCACGGACGAGGAACAGGCCGCCGCGCTCATGGGCGCCGGCTTTGTGACCATCTTTCGCAGAGTCACCTTTCCGCATATCCGCTGGGCGCTGCTGTACAGCGTCATCCTGTGCGCGGCGCGGGCCATGGGAGAATTCGGCGCGGTTTCAGTGGTATCGGGCCACCTGCGCGGCAAAACCAATACGCTGTCCCTGCATGTTGAAATTTTGTACAGCGAATATCAGTTTACGGCCGCCTTTGCCGTGTCCGCCATCCTGGCAGCAGGAGCCGTGCTGATGCTGACGGCGCGCAACATCGTGGAATATCTTGCTCATAAGGAAGACGATTTCAATGTACGTTGAGTTGAAGAACATCAACAAAGCTTTCGGCGACGTCCATGCCTCGCGCAACGTCGGCTTCGGCATAGCCCGCGGCGTGCTGGCCGCGCTGCTCGGCCCGAGCGGCAGCGGCAAGACCACGATACTGCGCATGATCGCCGGGTTGGAACGCCCCGATTCCGGCGACATCTTCATCGACGGCGCACGCGTGAACGACGTCGCCCCCGGCCGGCGCGGCATAGGTTTCGTGTTTCAGAATTACGCGCTGTTCCGCTATATGACTGTGTTCGACAATATCGCCTTCGGTTTGACCGTGCAAAAAGAGCCGGCGGCGGCCGTGCGGCGCAAAGTGCTCGAACTTCTGTCCCTGGTCGGCATGGAAGGCATGGAGAAACGGTATCCCGCCCAACTCTCCGGCGGACAGAAACAACGAGTAGCCTTTGCCAGGGCGCTGGCTCCCAACCCCAAACTGCTCCTGCTGGATGAGCCGTTTGCCGCCATAGACGCCAAAGTACGCAAAGAACTGCGCGCATGGCTCAGGGATATGATTCACCGTTTGGGCGTAACCGGCATTTTTGTGACCCATGACCAGGATGATGCCGTGGAAACGGCTGATGAAATCATCGTGACCAACAACGGCCGCATAGAACAGAAAGGTTCGCCGCAAATGCTGTACAAGGCTCCGGCCACGCCTTTCGTGACGTCCTTTATCGGAAGCTCCGCGCCACTGGAGAATTACCGGCGGCTCAAGGGGTTTGAAAACGGTTCCGGCGCCGCGACGGGTGCCGTCCGGCCCGAATTTATAAAAATTTATAAGGAGGTAGACGGTATAACCTATGAAAACAGTGTGGAAGAAGCCGTAGTGGAGGACACGGCATTCCGGGGCACGTACTGGGAAGTGAGTCTGAAAATAAAAAACATGACCCTGCCCGCGCGCTATTCATTGGAAAAAGCGCCTATAGCGGCCGGTGACAAGGTCAAGGCGCTTGTCTACCGCCTGTATGCCTTTGACGGCGACAACGTGACGCTGCTGGAGAACCGCAATCTGGACACGCACAACGGCGCAAACAGATACAGCATCTGAATCGGTGCTTGCGAACTCAAAGGCAACGCAGAATGTTTCGGGTCGCTGCCCGTGTCCCGCCGGGACAATGTTCTGCAAATGAGGGAAACCGCCCTGCGTCGGCTCTTGCCATGTCTCCTCCGCAGGCGTATGACGGTTCGCGCATACCCGCACCTTTGACAACAAGCAAGGCAATGCCCGACAACTCGACGATTCACGGCCTGCGGCAGGCGCTGCGGCCGGGCACAGCCATGCCCGTCGGCGCTGCACTGCGGCGGACTGTATGCCGTGTCCGCCGGGCCTGTTTGTGTATCCTGCTCCTCTGCCTGTCGTTCCACGCGACCGGATGCGGCGATTCCTCGGGAAACAGGGAACAGGAGCGCGCGTTGCCGGTACGGCTGGTCAGGGTGGAGAAACGCGATGTCCCCCGCGTCCTTGAAGCCGTCGGCAATGTCGAAGCCTTTTCTTCCGTGCAGGTCAAATCCCAGGTAGGCGGGCTGATTGTCGAAGTCCCTGTTCAGGCCGGGCAGGAAGTTGAAGCCGGGCAGCTTCTCTTCCGCCTGGACCCTCGTCCTTTCGACGCCGCCGTGGCTGAAGCCAGGGCAGGACTGGCCCGCAACCAGGCCCTTCTGGAAAAGGCCCGCCAGGATCTGGTCCGCTATACCACCCTGATGAAGCAGGACGTCATCAGCCGTGAAGCCTTCGACCTTGTGGCCACTGCGGAAAAAACCATTCGGGCGGACATCGAAAAAGATCACGCCGCCATACAGACAGCCGAACTCAACCGCGAGTATTCCGAAATACGCGCCCCGGTCGCCGGAAAACTCGGCGATATTCTCGTGCGCACCGGCAACGTCATCAAGGCCAACGACGAGCGTACTCTGGTGGTCATCAACTCCCTGCGCCCGGCGGAGGTGCAGTTTACGGTACCGGAGCGCCGTCTTCCGGACATTTTGGAATTGGTCAAGAAAGGACCGCTCATCGTGGAAGTGCTTCCCGAAGGTGACCAGGGCAGCCGCATCCCCGGACGGGTGACGGCCGTGAACAACGAAGTGGACCGCACTACGGGCAGCATCCGTCTGCACGCCCTGTTCCCCAACGAAGACAACCGCCTGTGGCCCGGACAATTCGTCCGCGTAGCCGTGGTGCTGGCGACGCTCAAGGATGTGCCGGTTCTTCCGGAAAAAGCCGTGCAGGAAGGCATTTCCGGCCCGTACGTCTACCTTGCCTCCCCCGACCCCGAGGCAGGGGAAGGACGCTACCGCGTAACGCCGGTGAGCGTCGTGTCCGAACCGGGGCCGGACGATTTGCGGGTCGTGACGTCCGGTCTCGCGCCCGGCGACATCGTGGTCAGCGAAGGTCAGCTCGGGCTGTCTCCCGGCGCGGCGGCCGTCGACATCGGCGCCCGCGACAAGTGACTTGATGCGCTGTGCTCCTTGTGTTATCGGGAACAAAAAAGAGGGTGGGCTTGCCGGTTCCTTCTCTTTTCCGCCCGGTTGCAACCATTGTGGTTTGACCGTTCCCGAGGGCGGTTTTTTTATATCCACCCTGAGGAAGCCATGGAAAAAGACGCCAAGGAAGCCCTGCAGGCAAGCAAGGAAATCGTGGTCAAATTTATAGAAGCCGGGCGCGTGTCGCCCGGCAATTTCGCCGAAGTCTTTCCCGCTGTGTACCGTGTTGTGCTGGACACTTTGAGCGCCCCCGGCGGCAGGCAGTCGGCCGCCGATCCCGGCATGGAACGCAAGCCTTGATGCAACGTGAATCCGGCGCAGGCGGAGAATGTTTTGTTCCCGACAGCGACGCCGCCGCCGTGCGTCGCCTGTTCTCCCTGATTGCGCGCGCCTACGACCCGCTGAACCGCATCCTCAGTTTCGGCCTGGACACGGGCTGGCGCAGAAAACTGGCCGAATCTCTGCACCCGCTGCCGGCAGGCGAAGATGGACGCATTCTGGATATCGCCGCAGGAACGCTGGGCGTGAGCATGGTGCTGGCCGAGCATTTTCCGGAACACGAGATAGCCGCCCTGGATTTTTGCCTGCCCATGCTCAGGCGCGGCAAAAGGAAGGCCTCGAAACTGCGCCGCGGCAATATCCGGCTGCTGTCCGGGGACGCGCGCGCCCTGCCTTTGCGTGATGCGTGTGCGGATGCGGTGACTGTGGCCTTCGGCCTGCGCAATATCCGTCCCCGTGAACGCGCGTATGCCGAAGTTTTGCGCGTGCTGCGCCCCGGCGGACGTTTTCGCGTTCTGGAGTTCGCCGGCGAGGAAAAACCCGTTTTTTTCGGTCTTTACAATCGCTACCTGCATCACATCCTCCCGGCCGCCGGCGGACTTTGTTGCGGACACAGGGCCGCCTACCGCTATCTTGCCGACACGATACGCCGGTACCCCGCTGTGGAAAAAGTGGACGAAGAAATGCGTACCGCCGGTTTCACCGACGTGCGCCATGAACTCCTCACCGCAGGCATCGTCGGCATACATTGCGGTGAAAAAACAGCTTGAAACGCCCTGTCGAGGCCGGGAGGCCGGCTCCTATGCCGTGTATGCCGCACAGTTTTCCCGTATTTCAGGATTTCGCCGACAAGCGTGAAAGCATTGCCGTGGTCGGACTCGGCTATGTCGGCCTGCCGCTGTCCGTGGCGTTGTCCGCGCGCTTTTCGGTCACAGGTTTTGACCTTTCCGAAAAACGTATTGACGAACTGCGCCGGGGGTTGGACCGCACGGGCGAAGTTTCCCAGGCCGCCCTGGCCGCTTCAGGGCCGGTATTTTCCTCATCTCCTGCCGACATAGGTGCCGCGCGTTTCATCATAGCGGCCGTGCCCACGCCCATCGACGCCCACCGCAACCCGGACCTGGAACCCCTGCGTTCCGCCTCCGCCCTGATCGGGCGGTACATGCGGGCGGGGAGTGTCGTCGTTTACGAATCCACAGTCTATCCCGGTGCAAGCGAAGAAGTCTGCGTCCCCATACTGGAGCGTGCATCGGGTCTGCGCTGCGGCCGGGATTTCGCCCTCGGCTATTCGCCCGAGCGCGTCAACCCCGGCGACGGGGCGCACCGGGTGGAGAACATCGTCAAGGTGGTGTCCGCAAGCTCGCCCCAGGCCCTGGAACTGACTGCGGCCGTCTACGGAGCCGTCGTCCGGGCCGGCATACACCGCGCCCCTTCCATCAAGGTCGCTGAAGCCGCCAAGGTCATAGAAAATACCCAACGGGATCTGAACATAGCCCTTATGAACGAACTTGCCCTGATCTTCGACCGCTTGGGCATAGACACCCTCGATGTGCTGGAGGCCGCGGAAACCAAATGGAACTTCCTGCCGTTCCGGCCGGGTCTGGTGGGGGGACACTGTATCGGCGTGGATCCCTATTACCTGACCTTTAAAGCTCAGGAGGCCGGGTTGCACCCTGAAGTCATCCTCGCGGGCAGGCGCATCAACGACGGCATGGGTAAATACATTGCGGAAAAAACGATAAAAATGCTTATCGCCCAAGGGCACAGGGTCGGTCGATCCCAAGTGGGCATCTTCGGTTTGACCTTCAAGGAAAATGTGCCGGATCTGCGCAACAGCCGTGTGCCCGGCATCAAAAGTGAACTTGAGGAGTACGGGATTACCGTGCTTGTGCATGACCCCCTTGCCGCCCCGGACGAAGCGATGCAGGAGTACGGAATATCCCTTTCTCCGCTGGAGGCGATGCGCGGTCTGGATGCCGCGGTGTTCGCCGTCGCGCACGGCGCGTATGCCGGTATCGGACTTGATACGCTGTCCGAACGCTTCAGAAGCGAGGAACGGGCCGTACTGCTGGACCTGAAGGGTATCTGGAAGCGTTCGGATGCGGAACAGGCCGGATTCGCTTACTGGCGTCTCTAAAAGAATTTTATGATTGTTTTTTATACGCCTCCGGCGGCCGGGGGAAATGATTTCCCCCGGACCCCCTCATCAAAACCTGTAAGGTTTTGCATCGCCGAAGGCGGTGTGAACCGGCTGAAAGACACATTTTTCAGCCGCCGATCCTGCATCCTGCCGAAAAATTATATTTGTTGTTTTTGCAATCAGACAGTTGACAGGTAAAGGAGACGCCGATGCGCATCGTAGTTGCCCCGGATTCGTACAAGGGCAGCATCTCGGCCTTTGGTGTGGCGGAAGCTGTGAAAGAGGGTATTTTGCGGGTTTTCGGCCAAGCGGAAGTTGTCATGCTCCCCGTCGCCGACGGCGGTGAAGGAACTGTTGAAGCTTTGGTCGGCGCCACGAAAGGTGAATTCCGAACCGATACGGTCAGCGGCCCCTTGGGGGAGCCTGTGGAAGCCGTATGGGGAATTTTGGGCGACGGCAGGACCGCGGTTATCGAAATGGCTGCGGCTTCAGGTCTGCCACTGCTCGCGCCGGAACGCCGCGACCCTTTGCGCGCCTCGACCTATGGGACGGGCCAGTTGGTACGCAGAGTACTTGATGCCGGTCTGCCCCGCCTAATCATGGGCGTTGGCGGCAGCGCCACCAACGACGGCGGCGCGGGATTCATCTCGGCCCTCGGCGCACGCTTCCTCGACGCGGGCGGCAACCTCCTGCCTCCGGGCGGAGCGGCTCTGGCGCGCCTGCATGCCGTTGATCTTTCGGACCTTGACCCGCGTCTCGCCGGGTTGGAAATCCTGGTGGCCTGCGACGTGGACAACCCCCTTTGCGGCCCGCACGGCGCTTCCGCTGTTTTCGGACCCCAGAAAGGCGCCACACCGGCCGCCGCAGAGGAACTTGACGCCGCCCTGCGCAATTACGGCAATATTGTCGCAGCCGCCGTCGACAGGCAGATAGCGGCAGCCCCCGGAGCAGGCGCGGCAGGCGGCCTGGGCGCAGGTCTGCTGTTTTTCACGTCCGCCCGCCTCAGACCGGGGGTGGAAATCGTGCTTGAAGCACTTGATTTCGCATCCGCCGTGTCTACTGCATCTTTGGTGATAACCGGCGAAGGACGCAGCGACTTTCAGACGGCCTTCGGCAAGGCGCCTGTCGGCGTCGCCAAAGCGGCAGCCCGCTACGGTGTGCCCGTGATCTGCCTGTCCGGAGGCTTGGGCGACGGTTACCGCGATGTTTATGCCCAAGGTATCAGCGCCGTGTTTGCGTGTCCGTCCCGTCCCATGACGCTGCAGGAATGCATGGACGCCGGCAGGGAGCAGGTATCCGACGCGGCCGAACGGCTTTGTCGGGTGCTACACGCCGCATCGGTCATGCCGGGCCTCTGACGATATACACAACGCCGACCCGGAATTTCTACGCGCCGTTTGTCGGGAGCAGCTTGTCGGGTCTGTGAAGATACAAACCTCAACAGGCAAGCCGTCCCGGACGGGCCGGGGCGGCTTGCGGGCGCCGGTAGGCGGCATGTATTACCGTTTCATGTTGATGACCGTTTCCAGCATGGTGTCGACGGTGGTTATGGATTTTGAGTTGGCCTGAAATCCCCGCTGGGTTGTAATCATGTTGACGAATTCCCTGGCGAGGTCCACGTTGCTTTGCTCCAGAGTGTTGCTCTGCGTGGTGCCGAAGGTGCCGGTGCCGGCCGCGCCGGAACTCGGGTCGCCGGATTCCCTCGTCTGTGTGAACAGGTTGCCGCCTTCCCTGCGCAGATTCTGTTTGCTGGGGAATTCATACAAGACGATTTGGTAGAGCTGGAGAGTGACGCCGTTGGAGTAGGCGGCGGAAAGCACGCCGTCCGTTGCCACGCTGACGTAGCGCAGATCTCCGTAGGTATAGCCGTCCTGTTTCTTGCCGTTATGCTCATAGAAGTTATCGCCTAGCGTTGTCGTACTGACAGCTTGCACCTCACTCAACCCGTCAAGGCCGTTGGCAAAATATTTATCGGAACGGGTGACTGTTTCCATCTGTGCCGACCATGTTCCTTGTGGTGATGTTGGAGTAACGGGGGGTATAGGTAACGGGTCCGGATAGTCAGGAAGAGGCAGGGGTGTCGGTGTTCCCGGCGTGGTGGCCGTTGTCGTCGGGTTTGTCATGTCCGCCCAATAATATTCTGTAGCGTTATTACCGAATGAAACTGGATCTGCGACCAGCTTAGGTACTGCCGATGTACTCGTTGTCACAGGTGGTATAATAATGCTTGTTTCACCGGCGATAGTGCCCGACCAATAATATTCCAGCGGTATTGTTGGGTCGGTGCCGGTGTTCTCTACCGCTCGTCCATTCCCCCAGTCCAGCGTATTGATATAGTTGGTGACAGCAGCTGAATCTGAAGCAGTAAAGCCCTTGAGCGGATCAATTCGTACTTCAGCGGAATAATTCGGAGCTTCGGCAAGGTCGCTGACCCATCTCTGCATACCGCCAAGTAGGTTGGGTAATAACGTCCAGTTGGCCGGACTGACCTCATTCGGAGGAATGATGCCTGTCGGATCCCAAAGATTCGCCCTCCTTGTGAGAGCGTAACTGCCGTCCGATGCGGTATATCTGTGACGCCGGGCGTTGTCCGGGTTTG
>JAITDR010000091.1 GCA_031282465.1 Desulfovibrio sp. | reverse complement strand
GCTTACCGCGTCGGCATCCATGTGCCTATGCCCGGCGTGAACACCGCTGCCATGGCCGCTTTTTTCGAGCAGGCCAGAGGCACGTTGTTCGGCGTATTCGACATGTTTTCCGGCGGCGGTCTGCGCCATGTTTCCATCTTCACCCTCGGCGTCATGCCCTATATCTCGGCCTCCATCATCATGCAGCTCATGCAGGTGCTGAGCCCCGACCTCAAGCGCATGGCCAAGGAAGAAGGCGCGGCGGGACGGAAAAAAATCACCCAGTACACGCGCTACGCCACCGTGCTGATCACCGTGATCCAGGGACTCGGCCTGGCCTTTATGCTCGAAGGCATGCAGAGCCCGAACGGCGCGGCCATGGTGCCCGTCCCCGGCGCCGTGTTCCGCTTCGTGACCGTCATCACCGTGGCGGCGGGCACCATTCTGCTTATGTGGATAGGCGAGCAGATGACATCCAGAGGCATAGGCAACGGCATCTCGCTGATCATCTTCGCAGGCATCGTGGCGGGCATTCCCACGGCTCTGATCCAGACATACTCCCTGGCCGGAGACGGCATACCCTACATACTGCTGCCGGTCGTCGGGGCGCTTATGCTCGGTGTCATGTTCGCCGTTGTTTTCGTGGAACGCGCGCAACGGCGCATCCCTGTGCATTACGCCAAACGGCAGCAGGGCCGGCGCATGTACGGCGGGCAGAGTACCCATCTGCCTCTGCGCCTGAACACTGCGGGCGTGATTCCGCCCATTTTCGCCGGTTCCCTGCTTGTCTTCCCGGCCACCCTGGCCGATTTGTCGCAGAACCCCTTACTCCGGAATTTTTCCGGCTGGTTCTCACCCTCGACGGTATTGTACAACGTCCTGTATGTCGGACTGATTATCTTTTTCTGCTATTTCTATACGGCGATTATCTTCGATCCCAAAGATATAGCTGAAAACCTGAAAAAACAGGGCGGCTTCGTCCCCGGCATCCGGCCCGGCGACAAAACCAGGGAATACATCGACGGCGTATTGACGCGCATTACCTTGTGGGGCGCCATATACATCAGCCTCGTCTGCCTGCTGCCGCAGTTTTTGATGCAGTACCTGAACCTCCCCTTCTATTTCGGGGGCACCAGCGTGCTCATCGTCGTCGGGGTGGCCATGGATTTTATGAGCCAGGTAAATTCGTATATGATTTCACGCCAATACGAAGGCCTGTTGGGCAAAGCCAAGATCAAGGGCCGGTACGGTCAGTGAAGAAGTTTCGCGGGATTTTTCTCAAGAATGACAATGAAATCGCCGTGATGCGTGAAGCAAACCGCATCGGGCGCAGCATACTGGATGTCGTGTGCGATGCCGTCAGGCCGGGCGTGCCCACCATGCGCTTCGAAGAAATAGCGCAGGATATGTGCCGGACCTGGAAAGTGCGCCCCGCCTTTCAGGGGTATTGCGGCTATCCCTTTGCCCTGTGCTGCTCGGTCAACGAGGTTGTCGTACACGGTTTTCCTTCCGAAACGCGCAAACTGGTCGAAGGCGATCTGGTAAGCATAGATTTCGGCGTAATTTTCGAAGGTTTTTTCAGCGATTGCGCGCGGACGGTCGGGGTAGGGGAGGTGTCCGGAGATATCGCGCGGCTGATCCGGGTTACGGAGGAAAGTCTGGCGGCCGGGGTTGCCGAGGCCAGGCCGGGCAATACCCTGCGCGACATCTGCGCGGCGGTGCAGAAACACGCTGAAGGGCACGGTTATGCCGTGATCCGACGTTTCGTGGGCCACGGCGTGGGTAGAAATCTGCACGAAAAACCGGAAATTCCCAATTTTACCTCGCCCCTCTCCCTGCCTCTGCCGCTGAAAGCGGGCATGGTGCTGGCCATAGAGCCGATGCTGGCCATGGGCACCTGGGAGGTCGAGGTGCTGTCCGATAACTGGACGGCTGTGACTAAGGACCGGAAACCGGCGGCACATTGCGAGCACAGCGTGGCTGTGCTGCCGCACGGGCCGGAAATCCTGAGCCTGCCCGCAGCCTGAAGCAGGCCGTAAGAAATTCGGCGCTATGGTGAAATGATTGATATTTCCTCGATGGTGTCGCGATGCTGCGCCGTGACGGCGCAAGGGGTTGCAGCATGTATGCTGTTGCCGGGGATACCCCGGCTTCACTTGACAAGAGGCGGCCGAAGGGATATGCATTTCTGTTCGGACCTGTGTCAACCGACGCCGCCGAGGCGTCGTTCCGGAGTGTGCCGTGAAAGTCAGACCTTCAGTCAAGAAAATGTGCCCCAAGTGCAAGATAATCCGCCGTTGCGGCATTTTGCGCGTCATTTGCGAAAACCCCAGGCACAAGCAGCGCCAGGGCTAGGCGTTCGGGAGCACAGAATATGGCAAGAATCGCCGGAGTGGATTTGCCGCGCGGCAAGCGCGCCGATATAGCGCTCACCTATATTTACGGCATAGGACGGGCCTCCGCCCTGAAGATACTCGACCGCACCGGTGTGAACTGGGCACGGGGCATCGACGATCTTTCGGCGGAGGAAATCAACGAAATCCGCAAGGAGATCGAGCAGCATCACAAGGTGGAAGGCGATCTGCGCCGTGAGGTGGGGGCGAGCATCAAGCGCCTTATGGACATAGGCTGCTACCGCGGCCTGCGCCACAGAAAAGGCCTGCCCGCCAGAGGTCAGCGTACGCATACCAACGCGCGTACCCGGAAGGGACCGCGTCGCGGCGCCGCGCCGAAGAAAAAATAGCCGATGCGCCGCCGCCGGCGGCGTGAGGCAAGCGCAGCCGTTTCCGCATTGCAGGTCTTACCCTGCAACGCATAACAGCAACAACGGATATCCCGAGAGTCAGCCATGGCCAAAGCCAGACGCGCCGTCAAAAAGAAAGAAAAAAAGAATGTGCCTGTGGGGCTTGCCCATATCCAGGCGTCCTTCAA
>JAITDR010000223.1 GCA_031282465.1 Desulfovibrio sp. | reverse complement strand
CGCGCATGGGCGCAATTCCCGGATGCGGACAAAGGGGGACGGCCGTGTTCTATAACCTGATTTATCCTTTGAGTTCGGAAGTCAGCGTATTCAACGTATTCCGCTACATAACCTTCCGTTCCGTATGGGCGCTGCTCACGGCCCTGATCATCGCCGTGGTGGTCGGCCCGCTGTTCATAGAGAAACTCCGGCAACTCAAGATGGGGCAGTACATTCTGGAAGACGTTGAGGCGCACCGCTGCAAAGCCGGCACCCCGACCATGGGCGGTCTGCTCATGGCCTTTTCCCTGACCGTGAGCATGTTGCTCTGGGGCGACTGGACCAATCCCTGCGTTCTCTTGTGCATGTTCGTGTTCCTGGGTTTCGCGGCCGTAGGCTTTACGGATGATTACCTGAAAATTCGGCGCAAAAACAACAAGGGGCTGCGTGCCAAAAGCAAACTTGCCGGACAGTTGCTGGTCGCCGGCGCGGCCATGTGCATCCTGTACACCCTGCCGGCTTATTCCACGGAACTGTCGGTGCCCTTTTTCAAGAATTTCACACCGGATCTCGGGCTGTTTTACCTGCCTTTCGCGGTGCTGGTCATGGTCGGAGCCTCCAACGGGGTGAACCTGACGGACGGTCTCGACGGTCTTGCCGCCGGTCCGGTCATCGTTGCCGGCATATGTTTCGCGGTGTTCGTGTATGTCGCCGGCAATGCCGCCATGGCGGGCTATCTGCAGATAGCGCATGTGCCGGGCGTGGGCGAGGTGACGGTGTTCTGCGGCGCCTTTGCGGGCGCGTGCATAGGCTTTTTGTGGTTCAACGCCTACCCGGCGCAGATTTTTATGGGCGATACGGGGTCTTTGTCCCTGGGCGGCACGCTGGGTTTTCTGTCCGTACTCTGCAAGCAGGAACTGCTGCTGCTGGTGGTCGGCGGTCTGTTCGTCGTCGAAACGCTGTCCGTCATCCTGCAGGTAGGCTGGTTCAAGTTCACGGGCGGCAAGCGCATCCTGCGCATGGCGCCTCTGCATCACCATTTCGAGTTGGCGGGCACCCCGGAATCGAAGATTATCATCCGGTTCTGGATAACCTCGGCCCTGTTGGCCCTGGCGGCGCTCTCCGTACTCAAGCTGCGCTGACGGAAGGAATCATGTGCCCGCAATCGACAAATCATCATCCGCTCGGGGAAGCGCCGCTCGCGCCGGGGGCGACGGCCGTCGTGGTCGGGGCGGGCCTTTCGGGCTTTGCTGCGGCGCGGCTGCTCGCTGCATGGGGCGCGCGCGTCCGGCTTCTGGAGCGCAACGGCGATCCGGGACAGGAGGTGCTTGAACGGGCGGGGAAGGCCGGTTTCGAACTGCTGTTGGGGGAACATACCCCGGAGCAGTTCCGGGGCGCGTCCCTGGTCGTCGTCAGCCCCGGAGTGCCGCCTGCAACGCTTGCTCCCCTGCGGGCCGCGGCCGGAAATCCTCCGCTGATCGGCGAAACCGAGTTGGCCCTGCGTTGCGTGCGCGGGCCCGTGCTGGCCGTTACGGGAACGAGCGGCAAGACGACCACCGTCAGCCTGGCCGCGGCCATGTTGCGCGCGGCGGGCAAAAAGGTCTTTCTCGGCGGCAACATAGGCGTGCCGCTTTCGGAGTATGCGCTGTCCGGCGAGACTGCCGACGTCCTGGTGCTGGAACTGTCCAGTTTCCAGCTTCAGGGCATGTTCAGCCTGCGTCCCGCGGCGGCCGTCCTGCTCAATCTGGCCGCCAACCACCTGGATCACCACGCGGATATGGACGAATACCGCGCGGCTAAGTTCAGCATCTTTGCCCGGCAGGAACAAGACGATCTGGCCGTTGTGCCCGAAGACCTGGCGGAAGAATACCGGCGGCGGGGTTACAAGGGCCGTCTGAAAATATTCAGGGCCTCCGGGCGCTTCCCCATGGGCAGGCTCATAGGCGCGCACAACGCCGCCGACGCTGAAGCCGCCTATCTCGCTGCGGCCGGGTTCGGCGTGGACGAAGCGGACGCGGCGCGTGCCGTGGCCGAGTTCGCGCCCTTGGCGCATCGCCTGGAAAAGGTGGGGGAACTTGACGGTGTCGATTACGTCAACGACTCCAAAAGCACGACGGTGGACGCCTTGCGCGCGGCGCTGCTGAGTTTCGACGCGCCGCTGCTGCTGCTGGCCGGCGGACACTTCAAGGGCGGAGATCTGGAATCCCTGCGTCCACTGTTGTCGGCAAAGGTCAAGGCTGTCGCCCTGTTCGGGGCGAGCCGGGAATTTTTTGAAAAAGCCTGGAGCGGAACCGTGCCCCTGACGTGGGATCCGGAACTGCCGGCGGCCCTGCGGCGCCTGCGTGCAGCGGCGCGCCCGGGCGATGTCGTGCTGCTTTCTCCCGCGACCGCCAGTTACGATTTGTACGGGAGTTACAAGGAGCGCGGCGACCATTTGCGGCGTCTTGTCGCGGCGGCCGCCGCCGGGGAGGAAATACGGTGAACGGCGTTTCGGAACATGCCGCGGTTCCGCCGCGCGGTCACCCGGACTGGTGGTTGTTGGCCGTCGTTATAGTCCTGGTCTTCATGGGGCTGACCATGGTTTTTTCCGCCAGCGGCATTTCCGCCGAGCGCGTCCAGGCCGACACCTATTATTTCTTCAAGCGCCAGCTTTTGTTCGTGCTGGTCGGCGGCCTGGGTCTGGCCCTGGCCGCGTCCCTGCCGCGCCCGGTGCTGGAACGTCTGCATTATCCGGCTCTGCTGGTCGGCTTCGCCCTGCTGGCCGCCTGCCTGACGCCTCTGGGCGCGGCCGCCAAGGGCGCGAACCGCTGGATAGGTCTCGGCCCCTTGCGTATGCAGCCCATGGAGTTCGCCAAGATTGCGCTGGTCCTGTACCTTGCCTACTTCATGGGTACCAAGCAGACCATCGTGAAAAGTTTCAGCAAGGGGGTGCTGCCGCCTTTCCTGATTACGGGCGCGATGTGCGCCCTGCTGCTTCAGCAGCCGGACTTCGGAGGCGCGGCCTTTTGCGCCATTCTGCTGTTTTTTATGTGTTTCGCCGGAGGGACGCGCCTCGTCTACCTCATCGGTTCCGGCCTCACGGCCGCGGCGGGCGCCTATCTGCTGGTGGTGGCCGAACCCTACCGGTTCCGCCGTCTGCTGGCCTTCCGCGACCCCTTTGCCGATGCCTCGGACAGCGGCTATCACCTTGTGCAGTCGTTTTACGCCTTCGGGGCGGGCGGGCTGTCCGGGGCGGGACTGGGCGCGGGCAAACAGAAACTTTTCTATCTGCCCGAGGCGCACAACGACTTCATTATGGCAGTGATGGGGGAAGAAACCGGCTTTATCGGGATTTCCCTGATGTTTTTGCTGCTGCTCTGCTTTTTTCTGCGCGGCATGCGCATCGCGCTCGGCCAGCCGGATATGCGGCTGCGTCTCACGGCGTTCGGGCTGTTGCTGGTCCCCGCTTTGTCCTGCGTGCTGAATCTGGCGGTGGTCATGGGCGTGGTGCCGCCCAAGGGCGTACCCATGCCCTTCATCAGTTACGGCGGGAGCAGCTTGTCGGCATCGCTGATCTGCGTGGGGCTGCTGCTCAATTTGTCGCGCAATCTGGAGAACGCATGACGGGAGAAAAGCGCATACTGCTCAGCAGCGGCGGCACGGGAGGACATATCTTCCCGGCTCTGGCCCTGGCCGAGGAACTTGCGAGGCGCGGGCCGGAGACGCGCATCCTGTTCATGGGCGGAGCATACGGGCCGGAAGGCAGGCTGGCCGCGGCGGCGGGATTGGAGTTCATCGCCCTGCCCGTGCGCGGATTCATGGGACGCGGCGCGCGCGCCCTTGGGGCCGTGCCCGGTATGCTGCGCGCTCTGGCGAAAGCGGCGCGGGTCATACGCAAATTTTCTCCGCACGCGGCTGTCGGCTTCGGCGGCTATGCGTCCTTTGCCGGGGTTTCGGCCGCCGCCCTGCTCGGCATACCGACGGCCGTGCATGAGCAAAACGCCCTGCCGGGCGTCGGCAACCGCATCCTGGGGCGTCTGGCCAGGCGCGTATTCTTGTCCATGCCCGACCTTACCGGGGCCTTTGACGCGCGTAAAACCTTGCTGACCGGCAATCCCGTGCGCGCCGACATAGCGGCGCTGTACGAGGGGGCACGGCAAAAGGCGGCGCTTCAGGAAAACGGAACAGAGGACGAAGGTCCTCTCCGGCTGCTGGTCATGGGCGGCAGCCGCGGGGCGCGGGCCGTAAACCTGGCGGTCGCCGGCGCGGCCTCCGCCCTGTTGACCGCCGGCGTGGAAATTCTCCACCAGACGGGGAACGAGGACTTGGAAACGGTACGCGGGGCATACAATGCTTGGGGAACGGAACAAGCCAGGGCCGTGCCTTTCATCGACGATATGGGCGGGGCCTATGCCTGGGCGGATATGGCATTCTGCCGTGCCGGGGCCACGACGGCGGCCGAACTCTGCGCCGCCGGCCTGCCCTCGGTACTCGCGCCCTTCCCCCATGCCGCGCGCGATCATCAGCGCTTCAACGCGCGCGTCATGGAAGAAGCCGGCGCGGCTGTGATTCTGGAACAGGAATGCTTTACGACGCGCCCGGAGGCAGTGGCCGAAACCCTGCTGCCGCTCTTGAAAGACAAAGCGAAATTGCGCGTCATGTCCGCGAGCGCCCTGGACGCGGCGCGGCCGCGCGCGGCCGGGCACATGGCCGACGCCCTCGCGGAGCTGATCGGGGAAGGAAAAGCGGAGGCGGCATGAGCAGCATGCGGAACATAAAAAGCGTACACATGGTGGGCATAGGCGGGGCCGGCATGAGCGGCATAGCCGAAGTGCTGATCAATCTCGGTTACGACGTGCACGGGTCGGATCTGGCCGAAGGGACCGCCGTCCTGCGTCTGCGCGAACTCGGGGCGCGCATCGTCGTCGGCCATGACGCAGCCAACCTCCTGCAGCCGCATGTGCTGGTCAAATCCACCGCTGTGGGCGACGACAACCCGGAAGTGGCGGCGGCCAGGGAGCGCGGTATTCCCGTGATTCCCAGAGCCGAGATGCTGGCCGAACTGATGCGCCTGCGCACCGGCATAGCCGTGGCGGGCACCCACGGCAAGACGACGACGACGTCCTTTCTTGCAGCAGTTTTCGACGCGGCCGGCGCCGACCCCACCGTGATCATAGGCGGCAGACTGAACGCCTACGGCGCCAACGCGCGCCTGGGCGGCGGCGAGTTCCTGATTGCCGAGGCCGACGAATCCGACGGCTCCTTCCTTTGCCTTTTCCCGATAATGAACGTGGTCACCAACGTGGACATGGACCACCTGGATTTTTACCCCGACCGGGACAGTATAGACGACGCCTTTGTCCGCTTCATGAACAAGGTGCCCTTTTACGGCATAAATGTGGTCTGCGGCGACGATCCGGGCGTGCGCCGCATTCTGCCGCGCGTGAACCGCCCGGTGATGACTTACGGGTTCAACGCGGGCAACGACCTGACGGCCGAAGCGGCGGGCAGTCCCGGCACGGGTTCCTGGACGGTGCGCCTGCGCGGCGTGCGCCTGGGTCGTATCAGCCCCGCCCAGCCGGGCCGGCACAACATCCTGAACGCCCTCGGCGCCGTAGGCGTTTCCCTGCATGCGGACGTCCCCTTCGAAGTCTGCGCCGAGGCTCTGCGCAAATTCAAGGGCGTAGCCCGCCGCTTCGAACGCAAGGGAGAAAAACGCGGAGTCCTGGTGTTGGACGATTACGGGCACCATCCGGCGGAAATCGCCGCGACCCTCGCGGCCGTGCGCGACTGCCTGCCCGCCCGCAGGGTGGTAGCCGCCTTCCAGCCGCACCGCTACACGCGCACGAAGGCGCTCTTCGGCGATTTCTGCAAGGTGTTCACCGGGGTGGACAAGCTTTTTCTCACGGAAATTTACGCGGCTTCCGAAGCGCCTCTGCCCGGCGTTTCGGGCGAAGACCTGGCCCGCGGCATACGGCAGGCCTCCGGCAAAGACGTCTGTTTCTGCGACGATTTTGATACGCTTTTGGACAGATTGGACAAGGAACTGCGCGAGGGCGACCTGCTGTTGACCCTCGGTGCGGGCAACATAACTACAATCGGGCCGCGTTGGTTGGCAATGCCGTGAAATATTCGACACGCGCGCTCCGGGTCGGAGACGCCCCACCGCTTTCGCAACTCACCGGCATCCGCCTGGGAGGGAAGCCCGTTGCCGAAATCGTGCTGCGCGACAAGACAGGGGCCGAGCATTTGCCCGATCTGGTCGCCGAACTCGGCGGCCTGCCCGCCGTTATCGGCAAAGGGAGCAACATTATCGCCGCCGACGAGGACCTGCCTCTGGTGCTGATTCGCCGTGAGACGCGGGAGAAGGTGTCGTTCGAAAGACACGGCGCCGAAGTATGGGCGAAGGCCCCGGCCGGGCTGCCCCTCCCCGCCCTGCTGAACGCCGCCGCCGCCGCCGGCCTGGGCGGCCTGGAAGGCCTGGCGGGTATTCCCGGCAGCGTGGGCGGGGCCGTGGCCATGAACGCCGGCTCTTTCGGCACGGAAGTCGGCCCGCTGCTGCGTTCCCTGACGATATTTTCCCCGCGTCCGGGTCTACAGGAAATCCGCACGGGCGCTGAACAGACGGAGTTTTGCTATCGGCGCGCCCGTTGCCTGGGTCTGCCCTTCGGCAGCCCGGCCCCGGCCGCCGGCGAATTCCCCGTGCTGTTGCTGGAGGCCGTATTCTCCTTGGCCGAAAGCGGCAAAGACAACGTGCGCTCCCGCATGCGCGCTTTTCTGGCGGAAAAACGGCTGCGTCAACCGGTGGGCGCGGCAAGCGCCGGCTGTGTCTTCAAAAATCCCGCTCCGGACGTCCCGGCCGGACGTCTTCTGGAAGAGGCGGGCATGAAAGGGAAGACACTGGGCGGCATGCGCTTCTCCACCCTGCACGCCGGCTTTCTCGTCAACGAAGGGGGAGGAAGCTGCGCGGCGGCCCTGGAACTTATCGACATGGCCGTCGAGGCGGTAAGACGGCACAGCGGCTTCATTCTGGAAAAGGAAGTGTGTCTATGGGTTCGGCAATAACGACACGCCCGGCCCGCAGAGGCAGGATCGTCGCGCTGACCAGAGGCGGCACGGGACGACCCCCCGCCGAAAACAGTCGGCGCGCAATCCGCCCCGAGCGCGCCCCCCGCGCCCTGCCCCACCCCTCACTGAAGAGTGTGCGCGCGGCCTTTTCCCTGCTCGGCCTTTGCTCCCTGCTGCTCCTCCTGCTCGCAGGGGTGAGTCTGGCCCTGATCTACGGCTACAGGAGCGTAACGCTCGGCGACTACTTCGCATTAAAAATTTTAGAAATTCACGGAAATTCTCGTCTGAACTCTAGAGAAATTCTAAAAACTGTCGATTTAGAAGAAGGAGCAAACACGCTGGCTTTGTCCATAGACGCCGTTGAGAAAGCGTTGGCGGGACATCCCTGGGTGGAGGAAGCCTCGGTGAAGCGGGTGCTCCCCGACAGACTCATCATAACGGTAAAGGAGAAGACCCCCGTGTTCCGGATCATGCATGAAGGCGCGCAGTATTATGCGGACAAGCGAGGAAACGGCATAGCGCCGGTCGCGTCCGACGGCAGCTCTCAACTTCCGATGCTGGAAGTGGAGCCGGGAGCCGGCCGGCTGCGGGGGCTGCTGCCGGATCTGGTCAAGTCGCTGCACGACTCGCAGGTTCTGCAGGGCACGGGCGGCATTGCGCTGATCCGGCTTTCGGCTTCACGGGGTTTGGAACTTGTTGCGGAAAGGGCGGGGCCCGTCTTTTCCATTGATATAGAAGATTGGCTTTCCAACCTGCGCCGCCTGGGCCGGGTGCTGGCCGACCTTACGCGCCGGGGAGAACTGGCGGGGACGGGCGTCATCCGGGTGCAGGGCGCCAACGTATGGGTGGAAAGACGCGCCGAGGACCGGATCGCCGCGGGATGAGCGGGCGGGAATTCGGCACGGGTTCAAGGAGAAGGACATGGCAAAGGCACCGTTGATCATAGGGCTCGACATCGGCACCACCAAGATTTGCGCGGTGGTGGGCGAAGCGGGCGAAGACAGCGTGGACATCGTGGGCATCGGCACGAGCCCGTCCACGGGGCTGCGCAAGGGAGTCGTGGTCAATATCGGGGAGACGGTCAAATCCGTGCAGAAGGCTCTGGAAGAGGCTGAGCTGATGGCCGGATGCTCCATACGTTCCGTTTACGCCGGCATAGCCGGCAGCCATATAAAAAGCGCCAACAGCAACGGGGTCATAGCCATACAGGGCGGCGAAGTCACGCAACGCGACGTGGACAGGGCGCTGGAAGCCGCGGGCGCGGTGGCCATACCCATGGATCGCGAAATCATTCACACCCTGCCCCAGGAATTCATCGTCGACGACCAGCACGGCATCATACACCCCCTCGGCATGTCCGGGGTACGTCTGGAAGTCAAGGTGCATATCGTGACCGGGGCCGTGACCAGCACCCAGAACATCGTCAAGGTCTGCCACAACAGCGGCCTGGACGTCGCGGACATCGTGCTGGAATCCATGGCGTCGGCCAAGGCCGTGCTGACCGAGGAAGAGCGCGAGCTGGGCGTGGCGCTGGTGGATCTGGGCGGCGGCACGACGGACATTGCCGTATTTTCCGGCGAGGCCGTCATGCATACCGGCGTTCTGCCCCTGGGCGGCCAGAACCTCACCAAGGACATCGCCTCCGGGCTGCGCACCCCGCTGCTCGACGCCGAGCAGATCAAGCTCAGATACGGGTGCGTCCTGGCGGATATGGTGAGCGTGGACGAGATTATAGAGGTACGCAGCGTGGGCGGACGGGAACCGCGCCGGCTGTCGCGCCGGCTGCTGGCCGAAATCTGCCAGCCGCGCATGGAAGAACTGCTCGGACTGGCGGACCAGGAGCTGAGCAAGTCCGGGTGCAGGCATATGGTAGGGGCCGGGGTCGTGCTGACCGGCGGCGGAGTGCTGCTCGACGGCTGTCAGGAACTGGCCGAGCAGATTTTCAACATGCCGACGCGCATCGGCTATCCGCGCAACATCGGCGGGCTCAAGGACGTGGTCAACAGCCCCCGGTACGCGACCGCGGTGGGACTGTTGCGTTACGGCGCGGAAAAGGAAGCCGGCGAGCGAACATCCCGCAAAAGCGAGGAATCGGTTTTCGAGCGCACGGTGCAAGGCATCAAGGATTGGTTTAAAACCATATCGTAAGCATATCCGGCAGAACCGGCAGCGCAAGCCGGTGCAACGGCAAGGAAAGGCAAGGAGAGGCACAATGGAACTTATCATCAACAACGGCAACGGCAACGAACAGCAGACCGTGATCAAGGTCGTCGGCGTCGGCGGAGGCGGCGGCAACGCCGTCAACACCATGGTGGAATCAGGGTTGCGCGGCGTCAGTTTCATCGCCGCCAACACGGACCTGCAGGCTTTGGACAAATCCCTGGCCGGGCGGAAAATTCAGATCGGCGCCAAACTCACCAAGGGGCGCGGCGCGGGTTCCAATCCCAAGATAGGCTGCGAGGCGGCCCGTGAAAGCGCGGAGCAGATCCGGCAGTGCATTGAGGGCGCGGAAATGATTTTCGTCACCGCGGGCATGGGCGGCGGCACCGGCACCGGCGCGGCCCCCGTCATCGCGCAGATTGCCAAGGAACTCGGCATCCTGACCGTGGGCGTGGTCACCAAGCCCTTCTCGTTTGAAGGTCCTCCGCGCCTTCGGGCGGCGGAAAGCGGCATTGAGGAATTCCGCAAATACGTGGACAGCCTCATCACCATACCCAACGACCGCCTGATGCTCATAGCGCACAAAAAAGCCACCTTTGTGGAAATGCTTAAAAAGGCCGACGAGGTGCTGTTGAACGCCGTCCAGGGTATCTCCGACCTGATCATGACCCCCGGCTTCATCAACGTGGATTTCGCCGACGTGAAAACGGTCATGAGCGATTCCGGTCTGGCCATGATGGGCGCGGGCACGGCCTCGGGAGAAGACAGGGCGGGAAAAGCGGCGCGCATGGCCATTGCCAGCCCGCTGCTCGAAGACGTGTCCATAAGCGGGGCGCGCAACGTGCTTCTGAACATCACCGCCGATGAGAATCTCGGCCTGGATGAAGTGGCCGAGGCGGCGGGCATCGTGCAGGAGTCCGCCCATGCGGACGTAAACGTCAAGTTCGGCACCTGCATAGACGAGACCATGGGCGACGAAATACGCATTACGGTCATTGCCACGGGCATAGACAGGGCGGGCGGCTGCGAGGTCGCAGGCACCCGGTCCCCGATCTCGGCCCCGGTCCGCAACTCGGTCGGGCCGGCGCCGCTGCAGGCGTCGGGCCGTATCACCCGCCTGCCCGAAGGTCTGGACACCGTGGACACGGAACTCCAGAAAAGGATTCTCAGACAGTACGAGCAAGGCGGCGATACTTCCCTTGGGGAACGCGAGCATATCCCGGCTTACGCGGTCAGGGGTCGCACCGTGCGCGCGCCGCAGGCGGCGGCCGGACCGCAGCGGCGCGGCCTGCACAGCCCCGGCGAGGACAGCTTCATCTTCAGCGAGGACGACGAGTTTGAAACGCCCACGTTTCTCTATACCCAAGCCAACTGATCGGTCCGGGCAAGCCTGCGCGGGGGAGTTGTCCTCCGCGCGCGTGCCGGGACCGGCAAATCGTCCCGCCTGAGCGCGGGGCGTTGCGGCGCGGCCGGACGCTATGCGCGGCGCTTCCTGAAAGCCGCGTCCGCACGACGGAATCCCCCGTCCTTCCACGGCCTCTCGGAAGGGCGGGGGGCCTTTTTTGCGGTAAATTCCGGGATGACATACGCATCTCCCGCATGCTAACAACCTGTATTATTCTTGATTGTGCATGCCTTCGGCGTAGTCGAGGCTTCATCCCGGACCCTTCAAAAATGTTTCGGGGATTTGCTCCACAAATCCTTGCCGCGAAGCAGGACCAGCCGGGCTTTGCCCGCCGTTGAGCGAACTGTTTCAAGCGTTGATTGCTGCAGAGAGGATTGATTAGGATGGGCGAAAACACGATAACCCTCTACCACGGCACCAACCATGACTTCACCAAGATAGATGTGACGCGCGGCAAACCGTTCAAAGATTTCGGTCAAGGGTTCTACACCACGCAAAATCGTGAGAGCGCGTTCAATATGGCGCTCCGCAACCGCGATATAGAGCTCCGCAGATTGAAGCGGCGCGGGATAACCCGCGATGTCACGCCGTGGCTCTATACGTTTGAACTGGATGAAGGCAGACTTGAATCGTTCAACGTAAAACGCTTTGCTACCGCAGACAAAGAATGGGTGCGGTTTGTTGTACTCAATCGCACGAATGAAACACCTCAGCACAGCTACGATATCGTCATCGGCGCGACGGCGGACGATGTGACGTCGCGGACGGCGCAACTCTATATGGCGGGCGAATACGGCGACGTGGGCAGCGAAGAGGCAATAGATTTTTTCCTGAGCCGTATACACCCTGAACGCCTGCCCCGGCAGTTTTATTTCGGCTCGCAGCGCGCCGCAGATTTGCTTGTTCCAAAGGAGAGGTGGATGCTGCAATGACGGACGAGAAGAAGAGCGTGGAGCTATGCCAAGACATACTCGCTACGCGGGTAGCGCAGATGATAGCAAGGCGCAACGGTCTCACGCCGACGGAAGCGATAAAAACGCTGATGTCGACGCAGACCTACGGGTTGCTCTTGGACCCTGAATCGTATCTGTACTTGGAGAGCGCCGAGTACGTTTTGGATATGTATGACGCAGAGCGGCGCGGCGACTGGGACCGATGGACGGAGGTGTGACATGCTCGACCCTGAAACCTATCTTCAAGTACAAATATCGAACCTTTATATACGCAAGCACGGAATCACCCCGCAGGAATTCGTCAAGCTCGACGATGAGTACGACGTGCTGGGTTTTCTGCGCGACGGCTACGAGCCGTTTCACCTCACCGGGGAACAGGGCGTTTTGCGGGAAGTTGAAGACTACCTCGCGCTTGTACCATTGGGGAAATAGTTTTTTATCGTAAGCGTCCCCCGTCCTTCCACGGCCTCTCGGAAGGGCGGGGGGCCTTTTTTTGCGGTAAACTCAAAGGCGGCAGGCCTGATTCCCCGTGCTGCAGCAATTGCAAAGCGCAACGTATTCGGGTCGTCAAACGCCGGATCAAGCGCGGATACTGAGACCGCATGACGGGTAACCGCCAAGCTGCAATGTTCCGGGGGCTTGGAGCGGATTGATTCTCTGAGCAGCATGCGGTACGGTTGATTCGTCCGCAAAAACGAACTCTGCGACCGTATTCATGTTTCGGGAATCACCATTGCGTATGAAGATTGAGCGCATATTCGCCTCGCTCGGCTTGGGTATGCGCGCCAAACTCATATCGCTCTTTGTAGTCATCAAGGTCATCCCCTTGATTTTCATCGCTCTGGTGGCGTGGCGCCAAGCCTGGCTGCTGGGTGAGGAACTCAAGAAGCGGACCGTCGACATCTCCTCAACGGCGGTCAAAGCGCTGACGGAGAGCGGCGACATCGCCGTCGGCGACGCCATGGTTGCGCTGGACCGCCGCGCCACGGACGAAATTGAGCGCATGAGCACGGATACGGCGCTCGCGGTGGCAAAGTTTCTGTACGCGCGCGACGACGATCTGCGTTTTCTCGCCTCCATGGAGCCCGACGAGGCCGTATACCGCCGTTTCGCTTTCGGCAAAACAGGCCGGCTGGTGCGCACGGGCCGCCGGGAACTCGCGCCCGACGGCAAATCATGGCGGCGGGAGGATCCCGGCCCGGCGCCGGAGCAGGTTATTTCCGGCATTGAGGAAAACGACCACAGTTTCCACTACCGCCCGCCCGAGCGTTTCCAGTACGAGACGCGTCCTTTGTATCTGGAAATCACCTTTGTCGACCCGAACGGCAGGGAACGCATCAAGGTGACGACTTCCGAACGCATGTCCAAAGAACTGAAAGACGTCTCCGACCGGCGCAACACCTATGCGGGCGCCGAAACCTATTTCGATGAACTGAAAAAACTCGGGCCGGCCGAAATCTATGTGTCCGACGTCATCGGCGAATACGTCGGCACCAACCTTATCGGCATGTATACCCCCGAAAATTGCGCCAAGCGCGGCGTGCCGTACGAACCGGAACAGCAGGCCTTCGCCGGGCGGGAAAATCCGCTGGGCAGGCGTTTCAAGGGGCTTGTACGCTGGGGCGTGCCCGTAGTCGAAAAGGGCAGGGTCGCGGGCTATGTAACCATGGCTCTGGACCACGACCATATCATGGAGTTTACGGACCACATCATGCCTACGGCCGAGCGTTACACGGAGCTTTCCGACGCCTATGAAGGCAATTACGCCTTCATTTGGGATTACAAGGGACGCAGCATCGTTCACCCCAGACATCATTCCATAACCGGTTTTGACCCGGCGACGGGCGACCCCCAGGTCCCCTGGCTGGAAGACCGCATTTACGACGAATGGCAGGCATCGGGACTGCCTTATGCCGAGTTCGTCAAAAACGTGCCGACCTTCGACGCTCAGTCCAACAGCAAAAAACCGGCCCGGCAGCTTACCGAACGGGGTCTCGTCGGTCTTGACTGCCGCTATCTGAATTTCGCGCCCCAATGCACGGGCTGGTTCGACCTCACAAGCCGGGGCGGCTCCGGCTCCTTTCTCATTCTCTGGAGCGGCTTGTGGAAACTGAACACGGCCGCCGCCATTCCCTATTACACCGGCAATTACGGGAAGTCTCCGCGCGGGTTCGGCTTTGTCGCCGTAGGAGCGGGACTCGCAGACTTTCACCGTCCGGCCGCGGTGACCCGGGAGGTCATCCACAAGCGCATCACCGATACCGACGCGCAACTGCAGGACATGGCAACGGCGACATTCCGGGCCATAGGCGAGAATCTGCTCGACACGGCCCGGCGTCTGACCGTGTCCACGGGGTTGATGATTCTGGCGGTCGTCCTGATTGCCGTCCGGCTGGCATCCGCTTTTACGGGGAGCATCACGCGCATGATCCGGGGCATTTCGCGTTTCCGCTCCGGCGAACGGCAGTTCCGCTTCAACGCCGTCATCAAGGACGAAATGGGCGCGCTGGCCGACTCCTTCGACGATATGGCCGACGCCGTCGCGGAGAGCGTGCACGGCCCCATGTGCATCGTCGACCTCGACCGGAACATAAAATACGCCAATGCCGGGGCATTGGCCCTTTTCAACGAGTCGGAGCCGGCGCACGTCGTCGGCAAGCCCTACGAACAGTTCAGCATTTTCCCCAAAGATTCGCCGTACTGCCCCATCGCCGCCCTTGAGAACGGCACGGAAGCGGAGGTGCTTTTCCACCCGCCTTCGGGCCGTTACCGCCGCGGCAGCGCCACCTGGCTGACGGACAACGAAGGCCGGCGTACGGGGATGATCATCACGGTCGCCGATGTGACCGATCTGATAGAGGAACAGAAGCGCATCGAGCGGCAGCGCGCCTTGCTTTCTTCCGTTTTTGAAGCGTCGCCCGACCTGATGTGGTATCAGGATATCGCGGGGCGTTATCTGGGCGTGAACCCCAGGTTTGCCGCCGCTTTCGGCACGGATGCGCGGGCCGTCCGGGGCCGGACGCCGCAGGAATGCCTGCCCGCGTCGGTGGCCTCGACCATCGCCGAAAACGACAGGTTGGCGTTTGAAAGCGCCGGGCCGGTGTACACGGAAGAGCATTGCGTATTTGCCGACGGGCACGAAGAAATCTTGGACGTGGTCAGAACGCCGCTTTTCGATCCTATCGGTAAAATGGTGGGGTTACTCGGCGTCGGCCGCGACGTGACACAACGCGTCAACGTGGAAAACCGCCTGCGCCGTACCCGACGCGAACTTCGCAAGGCCGCCGCCGCCGCGAATCGCGCCAGCGAATCCAAAAGTGCCTTCCTGGCCCGCATGAGCCATGAAATCAGAACCCCCATGAACGCCGTCATCGGTCTGACCAACATAACCAAGCGCAAACTGAAGGACAAAGAGGCGGACAACGAGGAAATACTGCGTTATGTGGACCGGATTGAAAGCTCGTCCGCGCATCTTCTGGGCCTGCTCAACGATATTCTGGACATTTCCAAAATTGAGGCCGGCAAGATTGAGCTGACGGAGGAATCCTTCAACCTGCCCAGGCTCATTTCGGGCGTGACGGGCATCATCAGTCCGCGCTGCCGGGAGAAGGGCATCGTCTTTCACGTCGATGAGCAAGGTCTGGAAACGGCGTACTTTATTGCCGACCATCTGCGTCTGCGCCAGGTGCTGGTCAACCTGCTCGGCAATGCGGTCAAGTTCACGCCCGAATGCGGGGAAATTTGGTTTGCCGTGAAACAGACGGGTCGTGCGGACGGGACGACGACCGTACACTTCTCCGTGCGCGATACGGGCATCGGCATTGCCCCGGAGCAAACGGAAAGGCTTTTCAAACCCTTCGAGCAGCTCGGCGGCCATATCACGCGGCAGTTCGGCGGCACGGGACTCGGTCTTTCCATCAGCAAAAGCATTGTGAACATGCTCGGCGGCGACATCGCCGTCGAGAGCGAGGAAGGCAGGGGCAGCGTGTTTTCCTTCGAGATATCTTTCAAAGAAGACACGACCCGCACCGACGCGGCGGAAGCCGTCGTTTCCGACATTACGTCTCTTGCCGGCCGACGCGCGCTCCTGGTGGATGATGTGGAAGTCAACCGCGTCATCGTCATCGACATGTTGTCCGATACGGGCATGATTATCGAAGAAGCCGAAGACGGGGCCGTCGCCCTGGAAAAATTCAGGCAGTCGCCGCCCGGCCGGTACGACGTGATTTTTATGGACATCCAGATGCCGCACATGAACGGCTACGATGCCGCCGCGGCCATACGCGCCCTGCCGCGGGACGACGCGCGCACCGTGCCGATCATCGCCCTGACCGCCAACGCCTTCAAGGAAGACGTGGACCGGGCGGTTGCCTCGGGCATGAACGGACATCTGGCCAAACCGCTGGAGGCGGACAAACTCCTGGAAATCCTGCTGTCCCGGTTCGGAAGGAACGCCGCGGCATGACGGTGCCCGTTCATTCACCGATGCCGACACCGCCGAACATGACTTTTTTCTGCATCGACTACTATAGCCGGACCTTATGTTGAACGTCGATAGTACTCCATACAGACTACAGATGCCTCGCTATGAACAAAATTATCAGTGGTTGCATCTGTTGCTGGATTGCTATGCCGTCATTGATCTCAGCGTTGCCGAATCTATTGCACAGTCAAAGAAAAAACCGGCATGTTATAAAGGTTGCTCTGTCTGTTGTCGTCAAAAAATTCCTCTGTCGGTAATTGAATCTGTCGGCATAAAATTTTATGTTGATAATATTCTGACTAAACATAAATATTTGCAGATTGTCAAGAATTTTGACCAACATAATCAACTATGCCTTTTCAACATTGATAATTGCTGTATTGTATACCCAATGCGACCAATAGCATGCAGGAGATATATAGTCACTTCTCAATGTTGTTCATTTGATGAAGATCCGCTTTTAAGCAGACCAGGTGACGTATTAGAGCCGTCTAGAGATTATCTGTATCAAGCTGTCAAACTTACTCTTCCTTTTTATAATTCCCAAGGTATACCTTTTGAGAGCAATGAACATATTTTCAGTTTTTATAAAAAACAAAATGTTGTACTATCGTCAATTTATAGTAAGATCCTCAATATGTAGACTACAACCAATCCGGTGCCGCATGTGAAGCTACGGCAGGGTATGCAGTATCGGAGTATGGATGGTGTTACGCTATACACGGCACGGGCAGCGCGGGCCGTGGAGTAGTGTGCCGAAAGCGACCTTCCGGGTTCGGCTGTTCACAGGTTGCGAGGTATTCCGGTGTTGCGCGGCCGGTCTTTCTTGAAGATCGCCGCATTGTATGCTACAGTGCGGCCATGTCGTCCGGCAGAAAAAAACATGCTTCTTCGGGAGCGCGCGCGAAACAGCGGAAGAAACGCGGCAAAAAAGCCGGCGTGCAGTTTCCCCTGCCCGTCGACAACGGTCTGCCGCGCGCCGACGCGACAGTTGCGGACGCCCGGGAAGCGGCCGTCTGCGCTGAAGGGCCGGTCCCCGGCGACGCGCCGACGCAAAAAACGGCTTCAGCCGGCGGGAACGGGAGCCGCATCGGCCTCGGCGCACAAGACGAGGCGACGCCGAAAGAAACGGCTTCATGCGGGACTTTCCCTGCTTCAGCCGGAGTCTTTCTTCCTTCAGGCAGGGCTTTTATACTGGCCGCCTGCGTCTGCCTGCTGCTGCTTGTCCTTGAGTCCGAGCGCGGGGCACGTTATCTTGACGAGTTTGCCCCCGGTGCCGCTGCGGAAAAGGCGGCATCCCTGCTCCGCGCAATCGGCAAGGCGAGCGGCGCGGCCGGCCTGGGTGCATGGGAAGACTCCCTGATCCGCCGTCTGGCCGGGAACACGCCCGCCGTCCGGCAAAAGACGACGCTCTCCGCCGGAGCAGACGATCCGGAAAGGAACTCCCGCGGCGTCGAAACAGCCCCCGCGCCTGTCCGGGAACCCGCGTCGGGGCCGTCGGAAACAGCGGGTGTGCGCGCCGGAACGCAGGCAGTACCGGAAGTGTCGGTACTTCCCGCAACACGGGCGGCTTCCGGACAACAAAACGCACCCGATGCGTCAAAGCTTCCTGCGGAACTCCCTGCCGTTCACGGAGCGCAACGCGCAACATCTCCGCAGGCTGTAACTGCAACAACGCCGCAGACTGCAACATCCATGCAGGCTGTAACTGTAACAGATCCGCCGGCTGCAACAGCGCAGCAGACTGTAGCCAAAGCAGCCCCGCAGGCGGAAACAGCAGCGCTGCGGGTCTCAACGGCACCGCAGGCGGCGGTCGCCCCGCCGTTCCCGGCCGATGCTCCGCAAGAGAGCGTCCGGGCGGGCGCGGTCGTTCCCGCCGGTTCCGCTCTTCCAGGCGCGACACTTGCCTCTCTGCCGGAAAATTCCGGGCTTGAGGGAGCGGGCAAGGAGCGCAAAACGGTGCTGCTGGTCGGCGATTCCATGATGGGCTGGGGTTTGGGGCATGTGCTTGAGCGCAGCATGCGGGCCTATCCCTGGATTTCCGTCAAACGCTATTCCCGGCCGTCAACCGGCCTCTGCCGCATCACCGATGTCGATTGGCCGAAATACCTCGACGGTCTGGTGGCGGAGCATTCCCCGGACCTGGTTGTCATCTCTATAGGCGCCAACGACGGCTCCACGATGACGGACCTGAACCGGCGCGCCTGCACCGTGTTCACGCCGGCCTGGGAAAAGGAATACCGTCGCCGTGCCGAGGAGTTCGTACACATAGCCGGATCGCGCGGGGCCAAGGTGCTTTGGGTAGGCTTGCCTATTGCCGGGGTGGACAAAATAGAAAAAGTGTTGCGGACCGTCTCCCGGCTTCAGCAGGACGCCTGCGCGAAATTCGATTTTGCGTCCTACCTTGATGTCCGCGCCGTGCTGGCGGACAAGAACGGACAATACACCACCTTCCGCCCCGGCAACAACGCGGAGCCGGTGCGCATACGCGCCGCCGACAAGGTCCATGTGTCTACGGCGGGCGGGAAGTTGCTGACGGATTATATTATGCCCTCCGTCCTGAAAACTCTCGGCGGCGCGCCGCAAGGAGTCGTCGGTGACGGTCGGGGCACGGCGCGCGCCAAGTCCGTCGCGCGCGCAGGCAAGGCCGGCGGATAGGGAAATGCCTATGCGTGGACTTTCTCCGGCTTTGGGTATTGTCGTCACGGCGGCTGTCGTCGTGTTTGCCTTGTCCTGCACCCTGCAGCGGCATGAAGCGGATGAAGCCGCGCCTGCGCCTGTGCGCGCGGCATACGAAGCATCGGGGAACGCGCTTTTCGACGCTGTTCTGGAGCGCGCCGCCGTCGTCGGGTCCTGCGAGGTGCTGGTGGTGGGGGACAGCTTGGTGGAAGGGTTGCACGGGAATTACAGCGGCAAGGACATTTTCGCGGCGGGCGTGCGGGGCGCGGGAACCGCCGACTGGCTGGCCTATGCGCCGCTTCTGCTGCGCGTCATCAAGCCGAAGACCGTGATTCTCGCCCTGGGCGTGAACGATTCGCCGCGGCTCAGACCGGACAAACTGCCCGATTTTTTTCGGCGTTATGAGGAAGTTTGCCGGCTGCTCAGCGGGGGAGGAGCGAAACTCGCAGTTTCGACCGTGCTCCCCGTGCGCCGGGGCAAGGGCAAAAAAGGACGTGCGGCGAACCGCATAGACCCCGCCGTGCTGCGCCGCATGAACGCGGGCATTGTGCGGATAGCCGACGCCGGCGGTTACGAGGTGATTCATTCATTTGCGGCGGTTGCCGACGGCGCGGGCATGTTGCCGCAACCGTTGACCTTCGACGGCATACATCTGACAAAAGCAGGTTATGAGCGCTGGGAAAAGGTGTTGTTCGCCGGCCGGACATCCTCGTGAACTTCATCACCGTTCCCTTTGTCGTTTTTTTTCTCGGCGTTCTGTGCGGTTGCCGACTGTTGCGGGACAGACCTGCGCTGTTCCGGATTTTTTTACCTGCGGCGGGGCTGATATTTTACGCGGCGGGGGGAGTATACGCGCTTCCGTTGTTGCCTCTGGAAGCCGCCGTCGCTTGGGGCGCAGGGTTGCTGACGGGGAAAGGTTCGCCGCTTGCGCTTTCGGCGGCGGGCCGACGGCGGGCTGCGGGTATCGGTATCGCGCTTTGCCTGTCGCCCCTTGCCCTGCTGAAGTACTATGAATTTTTCCTGAGTTGTCTGCACGGCCTGGGCCTGCGCCGGCTCGCCTTGTTGATGCCCGCGGATATCGCGGACTGGGCGTTGCCGGCGGGGCTTTCTTTTTATTCGTTCCAGGCTGTGGCGTACATCGTGGACCGGTACAGGAATCCTGAAGAAAGCCCTGCGCCGTTTACGGACCTTTTGAGTTATCTGGCGTTTTTCCCGACGGTGCTGGCCGGTCCGATCATGCGTCCCGGCGACTTTTTAACGCAGGCGGCGCGAGCCCCGGCGCGCGAGGTGGACGCGGCGGGCAGCACGGCGCTGATACTCAGCGGACTGTTCAAGAAGGTCGTTTTGGCCTCTTTTCTTTCCGAGTATGCGGTGCGCGACGTCTTCGCGCTGCCCGAGGCCTATTCATCCGGCACGGTGCTGCTGGCGACATATGCCTACGCAGTGCAGATTTACTGTGATTTTTCCGGATACACGGATTTGGCGACAGGCATTGCAGGGTTCATGGGGTTTACGCTGCCGCGGAACTTCGATGCGCCCTATTTGAGCTGTAATATCCGGGAGTTCTGGAGACGCTGGCACATCACCCTGTCGAGTTGGCTGCGCGACTACCTGTACATACCGCTCGGCGGGAACCGGAAGGGTCCTGCGCGGCACTGCGTGAACCTGCTTTTGACCATGGCGTTGGGGGGATTGTGGCATGGGGCGCACTTGCGTTTCGTTGTCTGGGGTCTGCTGCACGGCGCGGCGCTCGTCCTGCTGCTGTTGTGGCGTAAAGTCCGCCCTGTTGCGGAAAACGCGGGCGGGGGGCGCGCAACGTCGGGAAACCCGGCCCTCGGGCGCTTGTGTGCCCGGCTTGCGACGTTTCACTTTGTCTGCGCGGCATGGGTGTTTTTCCGGGCGGAGGATATGCCGACGGCCCTGAGCATGTTGGAGCGCATCATCTTGTGGAACGAGCCGGGGGATGCGCTGCCGTTTACGGTGCCTTTGGCTGTGGCGGCGGGTCTCTTCATACAGTGGGCGGGGCCGTCGATCCATGCCGCCTTTCTGCGTCTGCAGGACGCGCTTTGCCGGCCCTTGCAGGCATTGTTGGCGGCGTTTTTGGCCGGGCTTATCCTGCGGATGGGGCCGGACGGGGTTTTCCCTTTCATTTATTTTTCTTTTTGAGGACAAGAGCGGCGGCGGAGAGAGAGGAGTACGGGCCGGGCAGCGATGAAACAACGCCTACGCCGTCGCGTCAACCCATCCCCAGAGCCGCCCCGATCAGCAGCAGCACGGCAATGGGGCCGTTCAGGGCAAAGGCGAAACCGGCGTTCTCCAGCCTGCCCTCCCCCACAAGGCCGTGTTCCCACAGGAACAGGGCCGCGGTGACGGCCAGCGCTGCGTACCAGCCGGCGCTTTGCCCGTATTCAAGACCGGCCAGAAAAAGAAAAAGCACCGTGTTCACATGACAGAAGGCGGAAACGGCCAGGGCCGGACCGACGCCCGAACATGCGGGCAGGGAATGCACCCCGTGCGCCCGGTCGAAATCCAGGTCCATGCAGGCGTAAATGATGTCGAAGCCCGCGATCCAGAAAAGAACGGCAAAGCCGAGCAACAGCGAAGAAGGCTCGAAGACCGGCGAAACACCCAGCGCCCCGGCAACGGGAGCAAGGCCGATCACCGCGCCCAGGAGAAAGTGGCAGAGCCGGGTGACACGCTTGGCGTAACTGTACAGGGCCGCGAGCGCAAGGGTCGGGAACGCCAGGACCAGACACAGGGAATTGAGGGCCGCGCAGGAGGCGACGAAGCCTGCGGCCGTGACCGCGCAGAACCGGCGCGCGCCGGCAGGGCTTATTTCCCCCGTGACCAGCGGCCTGCCTGCCGTGCGCGGATTGATGCGGTCCAGGGGCAAATCCGCAATGCGGTTGAAGGCCATCGCATAGGAACGGATGCAGACCATAGCCGCGGTCAGGGGCAGCAGCACTTCCGGTCCGGGCAGGCCGCGCGCGGTCAACAGAGCCCCGACATACGCAAAAGGCAGGGCGAACACGGAATGTTCGATTCTGACCATGCGGCAAAACGCGAAAAATGTTGTGTACGGCATACGCCGGGGATGATCGGGCATCGTAGTTTATCCTGTCGGCTCGGCCGCGCCGTCCGCCCTGAAGGGAGATTTGAGCCCGTAGCGTGCCGCCTTCTTCACGATGGTGGAATGATCCACGCCTAGGGCGGCGGCGGCTTCTCTGTATGACGCATAGCGTTTGAGCGCTTTGTGCCAGTAGTCTTTTTCAAAGGCTTCCCGCGCGTCGCGGTACGGGACGGCGGTTCTGCGGACGACCTCGGCTTCGCCGGACATGCGACGCGGCAGATGCTCCGGCAGGATGATCGGGCCGGTGTGGACGATACTCAACCGCTCCAGCAGGTTCTCAAGTTCGCGGATATTACCGGGCCAGGCATAGTGCTCGAAGGCGGAGCAGACTTGCGGCGAGAGCGTTTTATCCCGTCCGTAGCGGGAATTGAAGCGTTGCAGGAAAAAATGCGCCAAGGGCACAATATCCTCACTCCGCTTCCGCAGGGGGGGAATGCACAGGGAAAGGACGTTGAGACGGTAAAACAGGTCGGCGCGGAAACTGTGTTGCTCCACCATATCTTCAAGAGGACGGTTGGTGGCGGCTGCAACGCGCACGTCCACCGTGATCAGACGGTTGCCGCCCAGACGATAAAATTCCTTGTCCTGCACGAAACGCAGCAGCTTGACCTGCAGGGGCGGCGGCAGTTCCCCGACTTCGTCCAGAAACACGGTACCGCCGTTCGCCGCTTCAAAAAGCCCGATACGCCCCTGTTTGCGCGCGCCGGTAAAAGCTCCGCCCTCGTATCCGAAAAGCTCGGCCTCCAGCAGTTGCTCGGGAATGGCCCCGCAGTTGATTTTCAGCAGGGGCTTGTCGCGACGCGGGCCGTGGTTGTGTATGAAATCCGCGGCCACCTCCTTGCCCGTGCCCGATTCCCCGGTAATCAGCACCGGCGCGTCGGCCGAGGCGTATTCCAGAGCCCGGCGGAAGACACCGCGCATCGCGGCGCTCCCCGCCGTATAATGCTCGCGCTGCGCCCGACGGTTCATGCTTTCCAGAATGGCCGCGTAGCGGTCGGCCGAGTCCCTGGCTTCCTTGAGTTCTGTTTCCAGCTTGTGTACGGCGGACATGTCGCGAACATTGGTCACGATGCGCAGCAACGCTCCCTTGTCGTCAAAGACAGGGTTGGCGGTATTCAGGGTACGCACGGCGCCGTTTTGGAATATCTGTTCGGCCGTAACCGGGCGGCGGTTTTCCACCGCGAGCTGAGTGGCCGAGGCGGAAAAAAAACCGCGCTCGGCCAGTTCCTGCACCGTGCGCCCGACCACGTCCTCTTCCTTCGCTCCGGATATGCCGAGATAGCTCCGGTTGACGCGCAACAGTCTGCCCATGCCGTCGGTAATCACCAGTCCGTCGAGTGAAGACTCGAACATGACCTCGTATTCCCTGTTCAGCTTGCGCAGGCGTTCCACCTCCTCTGCCGGGTCCTTCACCTCACGCGCCGTCGCTGCTTCCGCTACAGCGCGTTCCGCCGGCTGTTCCGGCACAATGCGTGCTGTCGGTCCCCTCACGGCGCGCCCCGGTGACAGTTTTTCCCCGGCGCATCCCGGCAACCGTTCCTTCACGGCAACACCCGGCTCTTCCGCCGCAAAGAGCGCCGCTGCCCGTTCCGCCGTCGTCACTTCCACAAACCTCCCGCAAGACATTTTTGGTGAAAATTTTCAACAGTGGTGGCGGATTTCACCACAGCGCCAGGCTCGTGTCAAGGGTCTGCCACAGACCGTTGTGTACCGTTCTGCCGGCTCGGTGCCTGCCTGAGTGGTGACGCATTTCACCGTTGTGCGGGCCAAGCCGGCCGTGCAGACGCAGCGTATCCACAACATAGTGAAAATACAAGGCTGTTTTTTCAAAAAAGCGCCGGCACGGTATGTGCAATATCTGCAGGTACAACAGCCCGACAGACACGCAAAACCGGAGCGACTTTGCACAACGTCGGGCATACAAGTCGGAATCCGGTACACACAACGTTAGGTACCCACGCTCGAAACGGGTATACACCATGCCGGGCGCACAAGCCCGAAGCGAACCTGCATAAGGAGAACATCATGACTGAAAACACACTCAACAACAGCACGGAAGCTCT
>JAITDR010000093.1 GCA_031282465.1 Desulfovibrio sp. | reverse complement strand
GCGCGGCTGCCCAGCCTGCTCTTTTTCGGGCCGCCGGGGAGCGGTAAATCCACCCTTGCCCTGCTGCTGGCCGGGGCACGGGGCGGCAAGGTGACGCGCATCAGCGCCCCCGAGGCGGGTATACAGCAGCTTCGCCGCCTGCTCGCCGGAACGGATATCCTGATCCTCGACGAACTGCACCGCTTTTCCAAGGCCCAGCAGGATTTTTTTCTGCCTCTGCTGGAGAGCGGAGAAATAACCCTGCTGGCGACCACCACGGAAAATCCCTCGTTCAGCGTGACCGCCCAGCTTCTTTCCCGCCTGCATGTTCTGCGCCTGCACCCCCTGAAACGCGCGGACCTTGCCCGGATAGCAGAACGCGGCGAGGAACGCATGCAGTGCGTTCTTGATGCCGATGTCCGCGACATGCTCTGCGATCTGAGCGGCGGCGACGCACGCACCCTCCTCAATCTCGTGGAGTACGCGGCCGCGCTGCCGGAAGACGCCCGTTCTCTGGAGGACATCAAGAAAGTGCTGCCCGAACTTGTCGCGCGTCACGACAAGCAGGGGGACAAACATTACGACCTGGCCTCGGCCCTGATCAAATCCATACGCGGCAGCGACCCCGACGCCGCCGTCTATTACCTGGCCTGCCTGCTGGAAGGGGGCGAAGACCCGCGCTTCATTTGTCGTCGCCTTATCCTCTCCGCCGCCGAGGACGTGGGGCTTGCCGACCCGGCCGCGCTGCCCATGGCCGTGGCCTGCCAACACGCCGTGGAACTGATAGGCATGCCCGAAGGCTACCTGCCCATGGCTGAAACGGCAATCCATCTCGCCCTTGCCGACAAGAGCAATTCCGCGTATGCCGCCTATGTCAATGCCTCGCGCGAGGTCAAGGCAAACGGCGCGCGCCCCGTCCCCCTGCATCTGCGCAACCCTGCAACGCGCCTGCAGAAAGCGTGGGGATACGGCAAAGGCTACCTGTACCCCCACAACTACCCCGAGGCATGGGTGGAACAGGAATACCTGCCTGAAGAACTTGCGGGCAGGCGTTTTTATTTCCCCAAAAGTCTCGGAGCCGAAGGGCGGTCCACACGCCGCCGCGCGCAGGCCTCCGGTGCGGCGGACAGGCAGGGGAGCAAGCGAAACGGTGACACGCCGGCACAATAGAGCAGGTCAACGTTGATGTTATCTGCCTCCGGCGTCGGCCTGAGCAGGCGCAAGGCCGAACATTGAAACATTGCAATGCTGATTTATATGCCCCCGGACTCCCTCATCGGGGATACACGGTACTCGACGTTGAAACGCTCCAAAAATTTTTTGCTGAGGAATGCTTGATGAACGATGCCGGCGACGACTCCGCGGTTTCGATACCTTTTCCGGGCGACGCGTATGTTACCCCGGAAGGCGCCGAAGCCTTTGAGCGGTACTGGCCTTCCTTTTTTTTCTCCTGGTATGTGGTGGACATCATCCGACACGACGGCAAGCTGGCCTCGGCCGGGCTGTACCGCGGTCGGGAATGGGCCGAGGGCAGCAGGCGCACGATACGGCTCCTTGAGCGTTGCGGCGTGCGCTTTCGGATCGACGGCATGGACAACATCGACCGGGCGGACGGCCCGTGCGTGTTTGTCGGCAACCACATGAGCACGTTGGAAACGTTTGTGCTGCCCTCGCTCATCCAGCCGCGCAAACCGGTGACCTTTGTAGTCAAGGAGAGTTTGCTGCGCTATCCTTGGTTCGGCCCGGTGTTGGGCAGCCGCAATCCCGTGGTGGTGCGCCGGCAGAACCCGCGCGAGGATTTTAACGCGGTCATGGAGGGAGGCGCGGAGCGCCTCGCGGCCGGCCGTTCCGTCATCGTCTTCCCGCAGAGCACACGCACGCCGGCCTTCGACCCGGCAGCCTTCAACAGCATGGGCATCAAGCTGGCCAAACGCGCCGGGGTTCCGGTCATACCCGTGGCCCTGCGCAGCGACGCTTGGGCCAACGGCAGATTCATCAAGGATTACGGGGGACTGGACATATCGAAAACAGTGTACATCCGCTTCGGGGAACCCATGCGCATTGCGGGCGCGGGCAAGGCCGAACACGTCGCCGTATGCGGATTCATCGGCAGGAATCTCACAGAGTGGGGCATGACCGTGCCCGCGCTCCCTGCCGGATAGCGCCGTCCGCGTGCCGGGAGGTCTGTTCCGCCGAGAGACTGCAATACGCCGCAGAGTGAACACGGTCACAGTGTATTGTGGAAATCCGATTTCGATAAGAAGGCGCCGACCGCTTGAACCCTTACGCGATAATACCCGCACAAGATAACATCATCAGCAAGTCGATACTCTCCGGAAAAGATCTTGAGAGCAAAAAACAACAGGAGGACATATGTTGCGGTCGATTTCAATCGGCAAACGCATAATCGCGGCAATCGTATTTTTGCTTGCCGTCATCGCTGCTCTCGTGATCACCGTCGTACTGACCGCGCAAAGCGTCAAGGACAGCGGCATCAAGGATGCGATGGAAGTTATGCTGCAAGGCCAGAAAGAAAAACTCCGGCTCGGGACGAACACCATCGCCCACGCCTTGGGCAAAGCCCTGCAGGGAGTGAATAATCCGGATAAGCAAGCGGAAATTATCGGCAACTATATCAACGAAATACGCTTTGAAGAAGACAAGTCGGGCTATTATTTCGTCTACAGGAAAACCATCGTCTTCGTCCATCCCGCCCAGCCGAAACTGGTCGGTACCGATTTGGGACAAACAAAGGACGCAAACGGCGTGTACTATGTCGCAGACCTGTATAAGGCCGCGCAACAGGGAGGCGGTTTCGTCTCCTTCATTTTCGGGAAACCCCGACCGGACGGCAGCGTGGTCAATGCTCCGAAACTTGCGTATGTCGAAATGATTCCCGGGACCGATTTATGGATTTCGACAGGCATTTATATCGATAATATCGATACCTACAAAATGCTCATGGAAGAACGCATGTCCAAGGCTCTGTTCAACAGAATGGCTGTTATTCTCGGCGGTATCATGGGTATTCTGCTCATTCTTGTGCCTTTATGCATCTTTATCGTCCGTTCCATAGCGACACCGCTGCTGGAAACAACACATGCCGCCGAACAGATAGCCTCAGGTGATCTCAACGTGACGCTTTCTGCCGAAGGCAATGACGAAATCACTATTTTACAGAACTCGCTTCTGAGCATGGTCGAGAGTCTGCGCAGCAGCTTTGCGAAGGTACAAATTAAAGAGAGCGAGGCGCTGGCGCAGGCCGCTGAAGCCGGAAAAGCAGCGGAAAAAGTTCATGAAGCCATGCGCAACGTCGATACGGTGAACGCTGAAATGACGAAAGTCGCCATGCATCTTGAAGCATCCGTCCACGACATGGAAACAACGGCGGGGCAGATTTCAGGAACAACAACCGGCGTAAAGGCAGGCATAGACAAACAGACCGCCCGCCTGTCCGAAATTCTGAAAGCCGTGGAGCGCCT
>JAITDR010000053.1 GCA_031282465.1 Desulfovibrio sp. | reverse complement strand
TACTACAAAATTTGTCCTGATACGCTGCAGTCAACCGGATATACCACCAAGACGGGCCTCCGGATTGTAAGAATCCGCATTTGCCGATGGAGAAAACAGTCGAGAGCGGACGGAAAACGTCTTTTCACGCTTGACCCCTGCCCCGGTCGGGGTTTACCGTGAACATAAAGGTACATAGTATCGCCGTCGGCTTTAAACAGTTTCTTGTATACCGTGTTGACGCGTTTTCGTATTCCCATTCAGAACTTCAGACACTACCAAAATCCCGGAATACGATTCGTCAGGCATTCGTACCGCGAACGGCATAGGCCGTCCCGGTGCGGCACGCGCCGCGATAGTTGCCGGGCAGGAGAAAGCACATGGCTCGTTTTCAAAATTTCGAAGAAGTTTTCAGCGCCCTCTATGTCGACTTCGACAATATTTACACAAGACTGTACGAACAGGACATCAACCTGGCCCGTACCTTCGGCTCCAACCCGCAACGCTGGATGCGCTGGATCGAAGGACACGCCCTGCGCATGATGTACGGAGACGGAGTACGCAGACGCATCCTTAAACGCTGCTGCTACCTCAACCCTATCCGCTACCACGAGTTCCGCCCCTACTTCATCCGTACGGCCTTCCAGGTCGTCGACTGTCCGCCCCTGACCAACTACGGCAAAACAAGCGCCGACATCCACCTGGTCATGGACTGCATGGACGCCCTCGCCCACCCCACGCGTTTCGACGAAATCATCATCCTCTCCGGCGACGCCGACTTCACTCCCCTGCTCCTGCGCATCCAGGAACACGCGCGCCGCAGCCTCGTGCTGAGCGTCGGCTACACCTCGCCCGCATACGCCGCCGCCTGCTCCTGGCGTATACGCGAAGACTGGTTCATCTCCCAGGCGCTCGAAGAAGCGCGCGACGAACCCGAACGCGACGAACGCGACACAAGACCGGAAGCGCGCGCCGACGAACGCCGCCCGCGCGCAACCGTCGTCGTCCCGCCGACGGCCGACACGGCAACACCGACACCACGCGTCACCCTGCCCGCCCACAAGCGCACGCATATTATAGAAGCAATCCGGCAACTGGCCGCCGAATCCGCAACGGCCGTACCCCTGCCCTCCGTAGCCCAGGTCCTGCAGCAAGACCACGAAGCAACCCAGGACTGGTTCGGCGCAGGCTCCCTGCGCACCCTCCTCGGTACCCTGGATATAACGCCCCTCGTCTTCGACCCCGCCGGCCGCGGATACATCGTCGACCCCCAACGCCACGCACGCCCGGAAAGCGACGGCCCGCGCGGCGACTTCCGCCTCAACCACCCGGAACTCTACGAGTTCGCCCTCAAAGTCCACCGCCTCACCGACCTGCCCCTGCTCAGCCCGGAACAATACACAGCCGTCCTCGGCATCTTCGCCGAAGAAACAGTCGGCCACGGCCTCTCCCGCGCGGTTACGGCACGCAACATCGAAGACCGCTGCGAAGACGAAGGACTGACCCTGGACAGCGTCGACATCACTTTTATCCTCGACGCCCTCGTCCGCGGCGGCGCCGCCCCGAGCACAGACCCGCCGCCGAACGCCGGACGCCTCGCCGAAGCCCTGGCCGCAGACGCCGTCGAACTCTGTAAACTCTCCCAACTGGATATCGGCCCCCGCGAACAGAACCTCCTTAAACAATGGTTCCAGGCAGGCAACGCGGCGTAACTGCAATGCTGATTATGCCTCCGGCAGCCGGGGGAATGCTGATTATGCCTCCGGCGGCCGGGGGAAATGATTTCCCCCGGACCCCCTCATCGAAGGCGACTTGCTGAAATATCAATGGGGGTGCAGGGGAATCATTCCCCTGCCGGGGGAGCTTGAGGGGGTGGAACCCCCTCAAAGAATAACGCGGATATGCGTCAGCGCCCGGCGGGGGGCTTTCTGCGCGCGGCCGGGCGTTTGCGGCGTCCGGCGGGTTCTTCCGGCACGTTGTCCGGAGTTTCCGCCCTGTGGGTACGCCAGGAAACGTCGATGGAAACCGCGGTTTTTTCCTCGTCGCTTTTCGCGGTTATGGTCATATCGACGACGCGCGGCACCTGCAGTTCAATCTGCTCGCCGCCTTTCTGCATTTTGAAGTTCCCGTCCTTCAGGCCGTCAAGCAGACCCTCCACAAGACCGGCCACCTCCTCGCGCGTGAGGCGGGTGAGTATTTCCAAAGTATGTGCGGGCATGTTCTCCTCCAAACCTGAAGTTTACATCCAGTATAGCCCCCCCTTTGCGGGGAAGCAAGCGCGGGGACGATTTCCTTGGAAGCGGATTTGCTTTGCCTTGCGGCGAAAAGTATGACAGATTGACAAAAAACCGGCAAACAGGCGGCAGCGGCCCGCCGGACCGGCCGCCGCAAGAAAGGGAACAGCATGTCTCAGACCAATATCCTGCTGGAATCCGGCACCAATGAACTTGAAATAGTCGAATTTTACATAGATGAGCCGAATTATCGCGGCCATTACGGCATCAACGTGGCCAAGGTAGTGGAAATCATCCGCACACAGCCGGCGACTTCCATGCCGCAGATGCGGCATCCTGCGGTCATGGGGGCTTTCCCCCACCGCGACGGCAAAGTGGTTGCCCTTGTGGACCTTGCCGTCTACCTGGGCAAAGCCCGCCCGGCTTCCTCGGAAGCAAAAATCATCGTCACCGAGTTGAACGGCATCGTCACGGCCTTTCTGGTGTCCGGGGTGAACCGCATCCACCGCTTGAGCTGGAAGGACGTGGAAGAACCCGGCGAATTCCTGCAGAACATGAGCCGCTATTCCATAACCGGCGTTGTGCGTCTGGAAAACCGGGTTGTGTTCCTGCTGGACATAGAGCACGTCGTATCGGATATTGATCCGTCACTGGCCATACAACTCGCAACCGTGCAGGAAGCGAACACCGACGACGCCGACGCGGCCGTCGTGCTGCACGCGGACGACTCGGCGAGCATCCGCAATCTCGTCAAACGCCTGCTGGAAAAAAGCGGCTCCTTCAAAATCATCCAAGCCGTCAGCGGTGAAGACGCCTGGAAGATGCTCGAAGGCATGAAGAAACGGGCCGCCGAGGACGGCAAGCGCATCGGAGACATCGTGCAGGCGGTGATCACGGACATCGAAATGCCGCGCATGGACGGCCTGACCCTGTGCCGCAAAATCAAGGAAGATCCGGAATTGAAACACCTGCCCGTCGCCCTGTTTTCTTCCATCATTTCCCACACCCTTCAGCACAAGGGAGCTTCCGTGGGCGCGGACGCCCAGTTCACCAAGCCGGACCTCAAAACTCTGAGCGAGAAATTGACGGAACTGATCGCCGCATCACGAGGAGAGTAACGCCGCGCCTCGGCAACATCGCGGCAATTCCGAACGCGCCGGCGGGACGAACGATGCGCATTCTGGTTCATGTCTGTTGCGGCCCCTGCGCGGTTGCCGTATTGCGCGGCTTTGCCGCTTCCGGTCATGAGCCGCACGGTTTTTTTTACAATCCCAACATTCATCCCCTGGCCGAGTACATGCGGCGCAGGCAGGGGGCGGCGCAAGTCGCCGAACGCCTTGCCGTTCCGCTGATTTTTGCCGATGCCCCGCCGGAAGACGGACAACGGCCGCCGGACAACGCGCCGGCCCTGCCGGAACCGGGCCGGGATTCTCCGGACAACACGCCGGAAGCCGGGTTGCGGACTCCCGCCGGCGCGCTGCTGCCCGCCGACAACCCCGCGCCCTGGTTGCGGGCCGTCCCCGGCATCCTTGAGGACAAGGAGAATCGCTGTCCTTTCTGCCTGCGCCTGCGTATTTTCGCATGTGCGGAGCAGGCGCTCCGGCGGGGGTTCGATGCTTTCGGCACGACCCTGCTTTATTCGCGCAGGCAACGGCACGACACAATCCGGGCGTTGGGCGAAGAGGCTGAGGCTGCGCTGGGCATTGCCTTTGCCTACCGGGATTTCCGGCCCTGCTGGGACGAAGGCGTCAGGCTGTCGAAAGATTGGGGCATATACAGGCAGCAGTACTGCGGCTGTCTGTTCAGCGAGTATGAGCGTTACGCGCGCGAATTCGGCGCGTTGACCGCCGGGGACTGATGCGGGCCGACCGGTTGTGCCGGCGTTGCAGAGGTCGCCCGTCCCGAACGCAGTGAGGGACGGAAGAGGGGGTCCGGGGGAAATCATTTCCCCCGGCCGCCGGAGGCGCATAATAAATCAACATTGCAATGTTTCAATGTTCGGCCTTGCGCCTGCTCAGGCCGACGCCGGAGGCTGATGCTGTGTTGTTGTATGTGCATGTTCCTTTTTGTCGAAGCAAATGCGCGTACTGTTCCTTTTATTCCGTGCCGTTGCCGCAGGGCGTGGCCGGGGAGGGGATGCTCAGGTCGTATCTTGCGGCGTTGTTGCGGGAGATGCGCAGGCGCGCGGCGCAGTGCGGGCGCGTTTCCGTGGAAACGATTTTTTTCGGCGGCGGCACGCCGA
>JAITDR010000043.1 GCA_031282465.1 Desulfovibrio sp. | reverse complement strand
AATCCGGCAGCGGCGTGTCGCATCGGGATTTTTCGCGCATTCCGTCCGCCGGGTTGGCGCAAGGCAAAGCGTTTTGCCTGCGGGCGATGCTCTCGGACGTGCAGTGCTCCCCTCGGGAGTAGTACGCTGTCCGGCACTTGAACTATAGCGCATTGCCGGCCTTATCACAAGCGCAGCGGCACTCTTTGCCGCAAAGATGGGGAATATTTTTCCCCAGGGCAGAAAGTTCTTCTTGCGAATACTGCATAAATCGGGCAACTATGCGAAAACATGCGAAGGGAGAGCAGCCTGCGTTCCCGGCAAAGATTTTGCATGTCATCAGCGCAGCGGAAGTTTTACTCCAAATATACCAGAAAGGAATGTCTGATGAAAATCAGCAATGAACAACTGCAGGCCGTTCAGGAAATCAGGACGCAACGTCCGGCGGCGCAACACGCGGACACGGGATTCGACCGTATCCTGACCCGCGAGTTGGACAACGACCCCGTACTGGGGACGGACGCCTCCGGGCGGACCGCTCTGCCTCTGCCCCCGCAGGTTCTGCCGGGGCTCGAAGCGGGCGGGGTTGCCGGAACAGGCACGGCGCTTCCGGCGTTCTCTGAAGAAGCGGCGGACATGGTCGAGAACGTGCTGACCGAACTAGAAGGCTATGCCGCGCAACTCGGCCGCGCCGAAGCCGCCGACCTGCGCACGGCCTTCACTTCTCTTCAGAATATGCAGGAAGGCATAAGCGGGTTCAGGGAACGCTTTCCCGGCGAATCCGGAGGGACTGCGGGAGAACTGATCGACGAACTGAACGTTCTGGCCGTGACCGAGACGTTCAAGTTCAACCGCGGTGACTATTTGTAGCCCGCCCGGCGGCGGAACGCGCATCCTCTCCGGTCTGGGTCAGCGCGGCCTCCAGCGCCTCCAGCCCTGCCAGCGCGGCAGCAAGACGGACTTCATCTCTGTAGCCTGCGAAGGTCCGGCAAAACGACGCGATTGTCGGTCCTTGGGGATGGGCGGCGAGGTTGCGGGAAGGGTAGGCGGCCGTTGCGAACCAGACGGTGCCCACGGGTTTTTCAGCGCTCCCGCCTCCGGGGCCGGCTATGCCGGTGACGGCCAGAGCCGATGCCGCCCCTGTCGCCGCCAACGCCCCGACAGCCATGGCCTCGGCTGCGGGCCCGCTGACCGCGCCGTGCGCCGCAAGCAGTTCTTTGCTCACGCCCAGTACCCGCGTTTTCACACTGTCGGCATAGGCCACGATGCTCCCGCAAAACCAGCGCGAACTGCCGGGAACGCCCGTACACAATGCGGCGGCAAGACCGCCTGTGCAGGATTCCGCCGTACACATCGTCATGTTCCGGGCCAAAAGTTTCTGGCCCACTCGGCCGATAAGCCATAGACCTTCTTCGGGAAATTCCATACTGTAAGCCTTGTGTCGAGCGTCATTTCCGGCAAACGCCCGGGTGGTCGCGCCGACCGCACGGAGGGAAAACAGATGCCGAATACTCTGTCCAGTGTACCGCACAGACGCAGACTTAGGCAAGCATTCTTTACCCGCCCGGCATTGTCACGTAAACCTATGCAAAAAAAAGCCCTAATAGACACAGCACGGTATCCGTCTTCAGCTCTGCTTCGTAAATCTGCGCAACAAGAAACAGCCGGCTGCGGAGTTGGGCAAATACGCTTTGCCTGTCCGGCTCGGCTCACGTTTCCCGCAACGAACCTGCGGAGTACGATGATCTTCATTGTTCTTGCCGCGCTTGTACTGTGGACTGGAGCCGTCCCTGCGGACGCGGAACCCGTGCGCGTGGTCTACGGTTTCGACCGCGAATTCGCGCCGTTCACATATGAGGAAGAAGGCGGCAAACCCGCCGGGTTCGAGATAGAACTGGTGGACGCCGTGTTTCAGGGCACCGAAGCACAAGTGTTCCACCGGCCCATGCCGTGGTCGCGCGTCGGTCTGGAACTGGGCAACGGCGGCATCAATCTGACTACGGGCATGGTGCGCACGGAACAACGCGCCCAGTTGTATCTTTTTTCCGAGCACCCGCTTTTCCGCCTGCAAATCCGTTTGTTTACCAAATTGTATAATCGCCGTCCGTCCGTAGATCTGTTGCGCGGGCAGGCAATTTCTGTGCAGCAGGGCAGTTATTCGGACACCCTTCTGGAGCAGTACGGCGGCTTCAATATCAAGAAATTCAAAAGTCGGGCCGAGGCCGTGCGCGCCCTGCACAGCGACGAAGTGCAGGCGTATTGCGGCCCGGTGCAGAACACTTATTTCCTCATCAACAAACAGCGCTACGGGGCTATAACCACTATGGGCACACCGCTGGGCATCACGGACATGCGGGCGGCCTTCAACCGGAGCAGGGGAGACATTCAGAACCTGTTCGACGAGGGACTGCGGCGCGTCGTCGCTTCCGGCGAATATGACCGCCTGTACCGCAAATGGTTCGTGCGCGAACTGAACGACCGGGAAAAGGAACTCATGTTGCGCGCGGCAAGCTCGGCCGCCGTACCGGCGTACGTCCCTTACGGACGCAAGGGTTCCGGCGCAGCAGTGCTCACGGCTTCAGGCAAAGTCTACGCGGCCTGCAATGTGGAAAACGCAGATCCGCTTCTGAACCTTTCCGCCTTGCGCGGCGCCGTCTCCAAGGCCGTGTCCGACGGAGAATTCGAACTGCGCGCAGCGCTGCTCACGGACCTCGCCGGCACGCCGCTCAACCTTTCTCCCGAAGATCTGCAGGTACTCAGCGAATTCGGCAGGGGCGTGCTGATTCTCACGGGCAAAGCTCAAGGCAGACTTGAAAGCGTCATGCTTTCCCAACTGTTGCCGAATCCCGTGCGTCGGGACGTGGAGGGCCCGCGGCCCTACGCGTCGGAAACTCACTGACCGGGAGGCTTGACTCCCGGTAATGCCGGGAATATTTTTTCTGCCCGCGTTCCTTTTGTCGGGAGCGGCACTTCCCGGTGAGATGTTACGCCTGTACTGGCGAAACAGACGTGAAGACTGCAGAGCAAACAACGTGTTTTTTGCTTTGCTCACGCCGCCTGCGGCGGCGCGCCCGGCTCAGCCCGGCGTCCGGTGTCGCGACATTCTGCAAATGCCGTGACATCAGGCTTGCAACAGTATTAGTCCGCACCTGCGGCGGACCGACTACGGAGAACATAATGCGCATCTGCCTGTATAGTTGTCTGGCGGCACTGCTGCTCACGGTTGCGTTCCATCGGGCCGTGGCCGGCCCTTCCGGGCACGAAGACGTCAAACGCATCGACGCATCGGGCCTTATCAATCTGGTCGCCGCCGAGAACGGCAAGGTTGTCGTCGTCAACATTTTCGCTTCCTGGTGCCCGCCCTGCCGGGAGGAAATTCCGGGGCTGATCAACCTGCGCAAGGATTTCTCCGCCGACAAGGTCACCTTTATCGGCGTTTCGGTGGACAAAGAACCCAAGGCCCTGTATACTTATCTGGACGAGATGCATATCAATTATCCTGTGCTGCTGGCCGCAGGCGACTTTCTGCAGCGGACGGGGGTGACTGCCGTACCGCAACTTCTGGTTTACGACCGCAAGGGTGATCTGCAGATCAACCACCGCGGACTGGTGCAGGAGGCAATGCTCCGTTCGGCGCTGAACCGCTTGCTGGAAAGCGCACCGTAGCGCCGTGGAAACGGTTCTGTGCAGCGCCCGGGTAGCGGATATCAAAGATATCCACGCTCTGCTTCTGAAGGCGGCGGACAAGGGGAGGCTCCTACCCCGGTCCCTTGCAGACCTCTATCGTCACACACGTGATTTTTATGTGCTGAAAGAGCAGGACGGCCGCTTGATCGGCTGTTGTGCCCTATCCGTAGTATGGGAAGATCTGGCGGAAATACGCTCGCTGTATGTGTGCGAAGAGGCGCGCCGGCACGGTTCCGGCAGCCTGCTGGCCAAAGCCTGCATGAAAGAGGCGCAGGCCATGGGCGTCGGCCGGCTCTTTACCCTGACCTATGAAACAGGCTTTTTCGCCCGCCTGGGGTTTCGTGAAACGGACAAAGATGTCTTGCCTCAGAAAATATGGGCGGACTGCGTGCATTGCCCTAAGTTCCCGAACAACTGTGACGAAACGGCCATGCTGTGCCTTTTGTGACCGGAGCAACGGGCAAAAGGGAGAGAGTGGTCGTGAACTGCGGACGTGAAAAAAGCGTGGTGTTCGAGGCCGGGATAATTCAGGAACGCGTCGCTCAGATGGCGGAACTTATTACCGCCGACTATCCCGGCAAAGATCTGGTGGCGATCTGTGTGCTCAAGGGTGCTTTCATGTTCTTCGCTGATCTGGTGCGGCGCATCCCTTTGGATATGGAAACGGATTTCGTGCGCGTTAAAAGCTACGGGGCGGGTGATGCGTCCTCGGGCAAAATTGAGCTGACCAAAGATGTGGAATGTAGCCTGACGGGCCGGGATGTGCTGATCGTCGAAGATATCGTGGACTGCGGCCTGAGCATGGATTTTTTGCTGCGCGAATTTCGCGCGCGCGAGCCGAAATCGTTGCGTCTGGCAGCATTGATTGATAAAGTGGAACGTCGGCGCGTGCCGGTCCGCGTCGACTACGCGGGTTTTACCGTGGACGCCGGCTTTCTCGTGGGCTACGGACTGGACTATGCCGAACAATACAGGACATCGCCGGCGATTTTCCGGCTGAACCTCCAACTCTGACCCGTTACGCCCATGCTTGTTACATGCTCCAGATGCGACACCACCTTTTCTCTGCCGGACGAACTGTTCAAGCCGGGGAGAAAGGTGCGCTGTTCCAACTGCCGCTATGTTTTCCCCCTGTATGTCCAACCTGTCGTGCAAGCCGGGCCGGCGGCGGACCTGCCGCCGCTCTCCGCCGAGGCCCGACCTGACCCCGCACCCCGCGTCCGTCCCCGCAAAGCAACGAGCGCGGTACTTTCGCTGGCGACGGCGGTACTGCTGGTGCTCCTCGGCTATGGCGGCTATCTGCTGTACGGCGTGCTGTTTTCGGCTCCAGGCGACGCTCCCGACCAGGCCGCTTCCGTGCCGGACGGAGCGCGGGCGGACTATGAGCGCCGCATCAAAAGCATTGCGCTGGAGGACATCCGCCAGTTTCATGTGGACAATACCTCCGCGGGCAGGATGCTGGTCATTCAGGGCATGGCCGCAAACCGCTCGGACGTGAACAAAGACTATATCGCAGTGGAAGCCTCCCTGTTGAACGCCGACAACAAAGTTCTGAGTAAAGCGGAACAACTGTGCGGAGTGCCGCTGACCCTTTTCCAGCTCCAGACCCTCGGGGCTGCGGAACTTAAAGAGGCCCTGAACAGCCGCGTTACCATTCTGACCAACAATACCGACATCCCGCCGGGCGGCAAGACGCCTTTCGTCGTTATTTTTCCTTCTCCTCCCAAGGATGTGCGGACTTTTGAAGTCCGCGTCATTGAAGCCCGCGATTCTCCCGTCCGCCGGCAGGACGGCTAGACTTCGGGGATACGGGGCGTTTGTGGCCAAGCTCCGCGAACAATACCGTTGCGTGGCCTGCGGTTCGCGTCTTGCGCAATGGCAGGGGCGTTGCCCGGAATGCGGCGCATGGAACACGCTTGAACCCGTGCAGATCCGTGCCGGTGCCGGCCGTGCGGACGGCACGCGCCGGCAAGCGGAAGCGGTTTTGCGCCTGTCGGAAGCGCCGGATGCAGCCGGGACCGTATTCAGCACCGGCACGGAAGCTCTGGATCGCGTTCTCGGACAAGGCTTTGTGCCCGGTTCCTGCATGTTGCTGGGCGGTGAGCCGGGCATCGGCAAGTCCACTTTGCTTTTACAGGCAGCCGGGGCCGTGGCGGCTTCCGGACGACGCGCGGTCTACCTCTCAGGGGAAGAATCCCTATCCAGGCTCCGGGCACGGGCGGAACGACTCGGTCTCTTGCATGAGCACCTGTATGCCGTATCCACGACCAAGCTGGAAGATTTGTATCCCCTGCTGGACGACGACCCGCCCGCTTTGCTGATTATTGATTCCGTGCAGACATTGAGCACCGCATCAGCGGACGGGCTGCCCGGCAACGTGAGCCAGGTGCGCGCCGTGGCGGCGGATCTGGCCGAGCGGTGCCGGCGCTGCAATACCACCGTGGTTCTGGTCGGCCATGTGACCAAGGACGGCAGTCTGGCCGGACCGCGATTGCTGGAACATATGGTAGACACGGTGATTTCTCTGGAAGGCGACAGGGGACGGGAGTTCCGCATCTTACGGGTGCTGAAAAACCGTTTCGGGCCGAACATGGAGATGCTGGTGTTCAGGATGCTTGATAAAGGCCTGGAGTCTGTGGAAGACCCGTCCACGGTCTTTCTCGGCGCGCGCGATGCTTCGCTTTCGGGGGCGGCTGTAGTCATGGCCATGGACGGACGCCGGCCCTTGGCCGTGGAAGTGCAGGCGCTGGTTACGCGCAGTTGGCTGCCCGCGCCGCGCCGCGCCGGTCTCGGCTTTGACGTGAACCGCCTGCATCTGTTGTTGGCCGTGCTGGAAAAACACCTGCGTTTATCCTTTGCCCAGTCCGACATTTACGCCAAGCTCGGCGGCGGCATGAAACTCATGGAGCCGGGCATGGATGCCGCGTTGGTGGCGGCGGTACTTTCCTCGTACTATGATGTCCCGCTGCCGGAAAAAGCGGTATTTTGGGGTGAGGTGGATCTCAACGGGCGCCTGCGGCCGGTGGAAGGACAGGACCTGCGGGAACGCCAAGCGCGGCGTCTCGGCTATACTCCGCTGGTGCGGCCTCCCGTCGAGCCGGGAGAGGAAGGCGGAGGCTTCGGCAGCATCGCACAGATACATCAGGCTTTTTTTGCCCGCAAAGCCGGCCCGCCGTCACCCTCCAAAAACAGACCGTAGTACAGAAGTTTATTTTGGGTGTTGTTATGGGCGAGATGGATGTGCCGGACGAGATTATTTCGGAATTGAAACTGTTGAGGTTGACGACGCTGTGGGTGACGAGACGCTTGTCGGAGAGAGTGTTTTGTCGGTGACCGAAGACATCGGGTTGGAGGACTCGGTATGAGTGTGCCCGAACAGGTCCGTATTTATCACATTATGCATGTAGACAGGTTGCCGTCCATCATCAAAGACGGGTTCTTATTATCGGATGCGCAACTGCATGAAATTTACACGGTATCACAATCGTCCGGCACGGTTATAGGCATGGATGGCATAAAAAAGCGGCGCCTTGAAAATCCGTTGACAAGCTATCCCGACTTGCGCGTTGGAGCTTGCGTGCCGTTTTATTTCTGTCCACGCTCTGTAATGCTCTATGTCATATCTATGGGCAATCATCCAGACTTACGGTATCGCGCGGGGCAGGAACCTATCGTGCATCTTGTGGCGGATTTCTATGTTACGGTTCGCTGGGCCGATGAAAATCATCAGCGTTGGGTGTTTACAACTTCTAATGCGGGAAGTTGTTATTTTGAGGATTATTCGGATTCGGCACGGCTCGACACAATCAACTGGGATG
>JAITDR010000010.1 GCA_031282465.1 Desulfovibrio sp. | reverse complement strand
ATCATCAATGCCGCGTCCGGCATATTGCGCGTGAGGTAGATATCGGCCAGAGTAAGGTAGGCCGGAGCGTACTGCGGCGCGTTCGACAGCACACGGGTCACGGTATTTTCGGCAGCCTGGGTGTTGCCCGAGGCATTGCGGGCTTCAGCGAGGGACAAGGCGGTCCGGTAGTCGTCGGGAACAGCCTTGACAACCGTCTCAAAGTCGTCGGCGGCGCCCGCGAAATTCTTTTCGGCATAGCGGATGCGCCCGCGTATGAGATAGCCTTCCGGCCTGGCGGGGTTTGCCGCTATCAGGGCATCGGCCTGCTTTTCCGCCTCCTTTACCCTGCCCGTCTGCATATACAGTTCCGTCAGCCCGATGCGCGCCTCGTCGGCCTGCTCTTTGTCCCTGGGGTCGTCCAGCAGTGCTTTCAGGGTCGCTTCGCCTTCGTCGAGACGGCCGATGCGCAGCAGGATGCCCGCCCTGGCCAGTTTGATTTCGCCGTCCTGTTTCGGCGCCTTGTCGAGAAGCGCAAGGGCCTGCTCGCTCTTGCCCGAGGACGCCAGCAATCCGGCCAGGCGGCTGCGCACCGCCTGCGCTTCGGGCTTTGTTTCCAGCCGGGCTTCCAGCAGGGCAACCGCTTTGTCCGGGGTTCCGGAGCCCAAGTAGAAATCTCCGAGGCGGAACAGCAAATTTTCGTTGTCGGGGTCCTGATCCAGACGTTTCTTCAGGTACTGTTCCGCCGTTACCGCATCACCCTCCTGTTCGGCGAGGAAAACCAGCAGGGCCAGAGCTTCATCGGAAGCCGGTTTTTTGTCCAGCAGGCCGGTCAACAGCCCTTTGGCTTTGTCGCGTTCGCCGGTTTGAAGCAGGGCGGCAGCCAGACCGGTGACGGCATCCTCGTTTTCGGAGTTGACGGCCAAGGCTTTTTCCAGAAGGGGGACGGCTTCGGCAGGCTTGTTCTGTTTTGCGTAACAGCGGGCAGCGGCGATGCGGGCCTCGACGGCGCCGGGTTCCTGTTCCGGAACGGCGGCGGCTTCGACGGCGGCTTCGTCGCATTTGCCTTCAGCGGCGGAGGCAAGCGCGGCTTCGGCGCGGCTTGCGCCGTAAGCGGCGTTGTCGAATCCCGGTGCGGAAAGCAGCAGTAGGCCCAGAAGACATGTGAGGCAGCAACAGCGTTTCACGACGTTTTTCCTTGGTGTGTCGTCCCTGTGCGTAGTATTGCCGGCAACCGGCGCCGGCCGCCGCCGTGCAGGGACGACTTGGGGCGGAAAGAGGCCGGGTGCGTTGCCGGTTTTCGGGGGAAAGCGGTGCCCGCAAGGTATTCCGGGCCTTGCCGGGAGTCAAGAAGGAATCTCCGCGCAAAACGCGGCAATGCCGGTGAAAAAAATGCTTGCGACTTTTTCAGGCTTCTCTATATTTCCGCCATGCGTTCCGCCGTCGCCACGCCCTCAAGCTTCCCCCGGGCGCACCAACTTATCTGTCTGGCGCCCCTCGCCGTAACCATCGGCCTGCTGTATGTCTTCATAGGCGCCGACGACGCCGTAACCGTCACTTTCATGCGTATCGGCGCCGAACACCCCGCCCTCACGGCCGTCATGCGGGAACTGTCCCGCTGGGTGCCCTATCTCTTTTATGCCGCCTACGGCATCGTGGCGCTCCGCGCCGCGCTGACGAAGAACAAGCCGCTTCTGCGTTTCGCGCTGGTGTTTTTTCTCGCCCAGGCATGCTTCGCCTTCCTTCTGGTCCGGGTCATCAAAATCAGCGCCGGTCTGCCCAGACCCTACGCCGTCCTGAACGGAGCGGAAGCCGCTCCCTTTTCTTTCATGGATACGGATCAGCATTCCTTCCCGTCCGGGCATACCGCAGCCGTTGCGCTGGCAGTGTCCTGTACGGCGTCGGTATTCCGAAAATACGCGCTTTCCCTTTTGCTGGGCCTGCTGCTCGCGCTGGTGGGTTTTTCCCGCATCTACCTGCTGATGCACCACCTGAGCGATGTTGCCGTAGGCATGTGCATCGGGGCGGCGGGCAACATTTTCATTCACAGCCTCTGCAACCGGAGCATGTCGAGTTTCAATCCTCAAAGCCCCCCGTTCGCCCGCTGACGCCGTCCCGGCGCGGACGGAGCGGACCTGCTTGCCTCTCCCTGAAGGAAAGGAGTATTGAAACGGTATTTCCGGCTTTGCCGGGAGTCAACCCGGAATCTCCCGGAAGGGAGACGCGGCAGACCATCATAAGGATATTCTGATGAACGCATCCCCGGACGACGGCAAGAAACCGGAAAACTGCAACGGCACAATGGAAAATAACGCCGGCGAAGAGTGTCCGAGCGCCGGCGCTCCCCTCTGCGAAGCTCTCCAAGCAAGCCCTCCTGCGGTTGACTCAGATGCCGCGCCGCCCCGTGAAACCCTTGAAGAAAACGCGCCTGCGGATGTCGTTGGGGACGCTGCCGCCTGCGGGAAAAGTGCTGACGCGGACGCCGCGGAAGCCGGCCCGAGTCGCAGCTCGGACGCCGCAGAAACCGGCCCTACTCGGGTGGTGTCCCTCCGCGAGGCCCTCCAGGCAAGCGCCCCCGCGGATACCTCGGGGGATGAGCCGCCCCGCGAAGATACTGCGCCTCAGAACCCGCACGACGCCGCAACGGACGCCGCCGCCTGTGAAAAAAGCGCCTCTGCGGATGCCGCAACGGACGAATCTTACCGCGAAGGCTGTGCGCCGCCGGACTCCGAGGACGCCGCAACCGGCACTTCACCCCGTGAAGAAAGCGGGGACGCCGGGACACGGGAAAACGACGTCAAGGACGTCCCGCGCGTGCCGCTCGGATTCTATCAGGCGCGGCCTCTGCGCAAGGCGGCGACGGACCTGCCGCCGACCTTCTGCTCGCGCATCTATACGATTCTCGCTCTGTCGCCGCTGTTGACGCTCAGCGCGATGCTGCTGCTCCAGACCGTCTTCTGTCTGAACGCGCGCGATTTGTGGTTTTCAGACGAAGTACGCCATGCGGACGCCTTCCGTTGGTTGCTGGATGAAGGCAAAGGGGTGTTGCTGTACATGAACGGCGCCCCGTACCCCGACAAACCGCCCCTGTATTTCTGGTTCCTGCGCGCCCTGTATACCTTCCTGGGTACGGAAGGGCCCATGCTGCATTTCACCGGTGCCGCGCTCTCGGCCCTGCTTTGGCTGTGGGCAGCCCTGGCCGTGGGCCGCCTGATAGGCAGGGCGGACAGGCGCACCAACCTCGCCTCGGGCATCTTGTTGCTCAGCACGGGCTACATCATGGGCCTGATCCATTACGGGCGCATGGACCTGTTGTTTTCCGCCCTGATCCTGTGCAGCCATATCCTTCTCTATCGCGCCCTGGCCGGCTCCGGACAAGATTTGCCGCGCACGGCGGCGGCATTTTTCACGGCGGGCATCGCCGTCCTGGTCAAGGGGCCGCTCGGTCTGGCTTTCCCTCTGTGTTCGGCCCTGCTCTTCGTCATTTGGCAAGGCAGGCCGCTGCGCCTGTTCAGCAGGGATTTCATTTGCGGACTGCTCGCCGGCCTGTTGCCGGCGGCGGTCTGGCTGCTTCTGGTCTTCAAGAGCACGGGCGACACGTCGTTCATCCTCGACTCCCTGCTCCGCCGGCAGGTGCTCGACCGCGCGCTCGACACCTTCCATCACAAGGAAGTCTGGTATTATTATCTGGTCCGCCTGCCTCTCATGCTCCTGCCCTGGACCCTGCTTTTCTTCTGTCTGCCCTGGAGCAGCATACGGCCCCGCGACCTGCGCGCCTGCCTCGGCGCGGCGCGCACGCCGGAAACGGACGGCGCCGCCTACCTCTGGTGCATGGTGCTTTCCGCCCTGATTCTCCTTTCCTGCCTGAGCGGCAAAATTCTCATCTACCTGCTGCCCGTCCTGCCCGCCCTGTCCGTACTCGGCGCGCGCTCCGTGCTCGGCGCGCGCAGCCTCGGGGCGCGCATCCTGCGCTGGGGCACTGCCCTGCAATTGTTTGCGGCCGGAGGACTGGCCCTCGCCCTTGCCTTGATTATCTTCGGCCACCTGAGCCTGCCCGCGGCAATCAAAGGGCTGCCGGGCGCTCTTCCGTCACCCGATCCCGGCTTCCTGCTGGTCGCCGTGTTGTTGCTGCTCTTCGGCGCTCTGGTCTGGACGGGATTGTCCAACTCTCGACCTGAGGGCGTGCTGCTGATTGCGGCACTGGCCTGCACAAGTCTGGGCTACCCCTTGGGCGGCATGGTTGCGCCCGCCTTCGACGCGGTGCTCAGCCCCAAACAGCAGGCGCTGATCATGCGCGCCTATGCCGACAAGGGCTATACAATCGCCTCCTGCAAAGTCTACGACGGCATCTATTCCTTCTACGCGGGCCGCGTGGTGCGGGATTTGGAAAGCACGGAAGAGGCGGCCGCCCTTGCCGAGTCCGGCAAACTCGCTCTTGCGATGAGCGCCCGACGCCTCGCCGAATGGAACGACAAGCCGGAAAATCTCGTGGAAGTACACAGGCAATGGATAGAAAACCGCGAATACGTCCTGCTGGCCGCGCCGCCCGACCCGGATATACGGCCCGCCGCGACCTCATTCAGGCCGGCGCCGGATCTTGCCGCGAAAATTGATGCGGCTTTCGGCAGAGTTCGGGACCGCGTCACGGACCTTTTCCGACAGGTCCGCGAGCGCGTTACGGAAAAAAACGCGCCCCGGTAACGCGCTTTGCACCCTAAATCCGCGCGATCTCGACCGCGCGGCGTACGTCATCACCGACTGCGACGGCAAGCTTCGCGCCCTGCGTCCGCGCGATGTCGACGGGATGGCAAGTACACCTGTTTTGCCGGGCGCTATATGCTTCGCGCCCTGCGTCCGCGCGATGTCGACGGGCCGCCGGCGTCAGACTATCTGCAGGTAGCCCAGAAAGCCGTCCTCCAGCCCGGCCAGGCGGCAGTCGATATAACGGGAAACATACTGCTCGAAGGTCATCTTCCGGCCGAAAACTTTGAAACGCGTGTCCGGTCCGGCAAAAGTCAGCCCGTGAAAGGCCGCTGTCGCCGGATGCACGGGAAGGTCGAAATCGGCGTAGGAAGGGAAAAGCCTGCACCGGCATACGCTTGCCCGCTCGTCCCTGCTCAGGGGAGGAAAACCCAGCCGGCGCAGCACGACGTCCGCTGTGTACGTCAGCAATTCCGCGCCCGGATGGTTGACCGTGTGGAAAAGCATGCGCGTTTTCCAGTGTTCCCGTATACGCTCGCTCAGGCCGAAAATTTTTTCCGGGTCGTCGGCTTCCGTTGAGGTCAGACTTTCGTCAACGGCAGCCTGAAAATCGCCGAAGGCCTCCACCTTGCCGTGCAGGTAAACGGCGAGGATGACCTCCTTGGGATTCCCCTCGTCCAGCAGCCGGTTCAGGAGGAAGTCCCCGAAGTTGATGGGGCCGGACGAGGTCCAGAACGGCCAGTAACCTTTGAAAAACATATTCGGAATGCGCAGGCGGCAGGCCGTGCGGGGCAGACGGCACATGAGCGCCTCCGATGCCAGATCGCCCCAATGCGCGTCGAGATGCTGGTACAGAAACAGCGCGCAACGCTCCAGGTCTTCCGGAAGTATGGGTTCGCGCGTGTAGTTGATGCGCCGGACGATGCGGTAGACGGAAGAAAAGGCACGCGACGCCGTCAGGAGCGTTTCCAGTTCCTCGCCTTGGCAGTTGGCGTGCATAAGGCAGAGTTTCACGGACATACAGGCGGGTT
>JAITDR010000007.1 GCA_031282465.1 Desulfovibrio sp. | reverse complement strand
GCCAGGACCAGAGCGGCCGTAAAGACGCCGTTCGGAAACGCGGCGAGAAAGCCGCGCGACACTGCGCCGACAGGCTGCATGAGGTGCAGGCAGTGGGCCGGAGTCAGCAGCAGGGGAAGAAGGGTATGGGTCTTCATCAGCCGGGCGCAGGCCGTAAGCACGGCCAGAAGCAGGGTTTGCCGCGCCACGGAGAGCAGACAGAACAGGGCCGGAGGATCAAGCAGGCCGTTTGCCTGGGCCGAGCCGAGAAAAGGCAGGGACAGACAGGCGGGAACGAGCAAAAGTATGAGCCTGCCGGGCTTTTCTCCGTCCAGCATCCGCCCGGCCAGAGGCAGAAAGAACAGCGGAAGGAAATACGGCAGGCCGACAAGACCCGGCCTGAGGGCTATTTTGGGCAGAGCCATGCCCGTTTCCAACCCCGTGAGGAGAAACAGGCCCGCTCCCGCGCCGAATATCCACAACAGGGCCGGACGCGTTCCCCCGGACGCCGTCGAAATCCCGTCCTCGCCCGCCGGGCGGTGCCCGCCTGTTTTCGCTTTGCCGTGCGCATAGAGGGCCGCCCCCAGGCAAAGGCCCGTGCCGCCCAAAGTCAGGCAATTAAGAGTGAACAGATGAAACGCCGGTCCGTTCGGCGCAGGATCGGCGAACGCGCCGCCGAGCAGAGGGAACAGGGTTACCCACAAGAGTTCTCCAAGGGCCATGATCAGACCGTAGTAAAAGCCTTCCCGCCCCGCCGGGGCCGTGCGGAAAAAGAGAACCAGCCCCAGCGGCATAAAAATGCCGCCGATGATGCCGATCACAGGGGGCCTGCCGTTGAATGCCCGAAGCGGCAGATCGCCCGGCAGAACCGGAACGACGGCGCAGAAAAGACCGGCCAGGGCCGTCAGGGCGGCAAAAAACCGGTACCGGGCATTGCGCGGTATGCTCGCGGCGCAATATACGCCCAGGCCCATCAGGAGCGCCACGACGAAATGAAAGAGCGCGACGGGATCGCCGCCGGTTTTTCCGCCGCCGCGCAGATTCACCACAATCACCGCGAAGGACGAGGCACAGTAAATCAGCCCCATGCTCAGGGCGGGAAGTAAAAAGCCGTCGCGCCGCAACTGATCCCTCTCAGTCCTTGTGTCCGCGCTTCTCCCCCATTTTCGGGTCCGCGCAAAAACGGATTATGGGACAGTGAACTGTAACGCTCTATATCGTATTGATATCCCAGGCATGACCGCGTAGGCATGTTCGGCTGTATAAAAAACCCGGCGCCGACATGCCGGCCGGGAAAACATCACGCCGCGGGCGCTACGTCGCGCGCCGCGTAGTACTGCGCCGCAAGGTCGAGAAAGTACCGTGCATGCTTCTCCAGAGCGGAGTCGACGATATCCGTGCCGACCATGACATAGGCCGTGCTGATCAGGCACTTGCGCCGGGGGAGTTCGGCCAGGCGCTTTGCCGGCCGGTTTTCTTCCAGGCACGAGGTCGCTGCCGCGACTATGGCCGCCGCCCTGTGCCGGTCCAGATGGCGCTCCAGCACCAGTGCCTGTCCGGCGCGGGCAACGCGGGCAAGCACGGCCGGATCGGCCAGGGCGCGGGCCGCGGCCTCCGCCGCGCCGCGCCGGTCGTTGCGGATATAGCCGGGCAGTATGGTTTCGCCTTCCACAAACAAATCCTCCATGCCCATGCACCCCCGTTCCGTCAACAGTGCCGCCCCGCAGGCCATGGCCTCGAAACAGCGGAAGTTGACCTCCGAACAGGCCGACTGATTCAGCACCACGCGCGAGCGGGCATAAAGTTCGGCATAGGGCCCCGAATAGGTGACGAGAGGATGAAGTTCCTTGAATTGCTTCAGGAAGGATTGCCTGTCCGGGTTGTTTCTATGGCCTATGGTGCCGACAAACGACACCGGCACATCGCGCGGAACCTCGACGCGCGGGATTACGGAAGAAGGCGCGAAAAGCGGCAGCCACAACACCGGGACCCCGCTTTCGGCAAGGGCTTCCGCATATCCCTTCTGGGCCGAGAACACTATGTCGAAGGCGTTGGCAAACGGCAGATGCCAGTGATTGCACCAGGTGTCTATGGAATAGAACGCCGAGACACAGGGCAGTTCCTCAATATGGTGGAAATAGGGCATGTTGCCGGAATCGCATAAAAAAACGAAATCAGGCACAAAACCGACGGAACATACATGGTCGTATACGGCCGGTGCATTGTACGGCCTGTCTATGCATATATCGCAGCTTTTTTGGTATCCGGCGCTGATTACGACATGACCCAAGGATCTGAAGGCGGGCACGAGATTAACGGCGTCCAGGTTCAAAATTTTCATCGGAATCCCTTGAGGGACCGCAATGCGCGCGTTTGCCGGGCCGGTAAAACTTTCCCGCTTGCGGACCTTTGCCGCATGCATTTCAATTTTCGTGCCGCCGGGCACAAGGCGAGGGCGGGACAGGCGTCCCTTACGAAACTGTCGGCGCCGCGCGGCGCAACGGCGCCGGGCGCCCTGACCGCTCCACCCTGCCGTTACGCAAAAAGACGACGGTGTCCGTCAGACGGCGAATTTCCGGCAATGAATGGCTTACATAGAGAACGGGCATGGAAAATTCCCGACCGACGCGGGCAATGTAGGGGATGAGTTCGTCCTTGCGGGCCGGGTCAAGCGAAGCCAGAGGCTCATCCATCAGCAACGCCGCCGGGCTGATGAGCAGAGCCCGGCCGACGGCTACGCGCTGCTTCTCGCCGCCCGACAGATTTTTGGGACTGCGCTCCAGCAGATGCTCGATGCCCAGCAAGGCGACGACCTGTTCCACGGGGATCCTGCGTTCCGACTGGGGGATCAGCTTCATGCCGTAGACCAGATTCGAGCGCACGCTGAGGTGCGGGAAGAGCCGCCCGTCCTGGAACACACACCCCAGGCGCCGCTTTTCCGGCGGCAGGTCGACGCCGCGCGCGGAATCAAACAGCACTCTGCCGCCGATGACAATCAGCCCGGAATCCGGCCGCGCCAGCCCGGCAATCATACCGATGATCGAACTTTTGCCCGCGCCGGACGGGCCGTACAACGCCGTTACCCCGGACGCCGCCCCCGCAAAGTCGACATCGACAAGGAACTGCCCCTGCAGGCGTCTGACCCGTACCTCCACGGCAAAGCTACCCGTTCACTACGGCCGTATGCCGCCTGGACAGGAGTTCGGAACTCACCAGGGCGGCCATGGCGATGACGACGGCAATGACGCACAGGCGCATGGCCCCGCTTTCGCCGCCCGGTACCTGGGTAAGCGTATACAGGGCCAGAGGCAGGGTTTGCGTCCGGCCAGGTATGTTGGACACGAACATAATCGTGGCGCCGAACTCGCCCAGGCTGCGGGCAAAGGCCAGCACCGACCCGGTAATGACGCCGGGCAGGGCGAGGGGCATGGTGACCGTGAAAAAAACCCGCACCGGGCCTGCCCCCAAGGTACGGGCCGCCGCTTCTATTCCCCTGTCCACGTTGTCCATGGAAAGGCGGATGGCCCGGACCATAAGCGGGAAGGCCATGACGGCCGACGCCAGAACGGCGCCGGTCCACTTGAAAGCCAGGGTGAAATCAAAATGCGCGTAGAGGAAACCGCCTATCCAACCGTTGCGGCCGAAGGTCAGCAGCAGAAGGTAGCCCGTGACCACGGGCGGCAGCACCAACGGCAGATGAATGCATCCGTCGAGCAGCCTCCGGCCGGGAAAATCCAGCCGCGACAAAACCCAGGCCGCGCCGATGCCCGCCGGCAGACTGAGCAGCACCGCCCAAACGGCGACGCGCAGGCTCAGACGCATGGCGTCCCACTCGACCGGGGTCAGCCGCAGCCATTCCATGTGCGTATGTCGATGTTGAAATTACCCGCCACGGTTCCTCCCGCTTACGCCCGCTCCGGCGTTTATCGCCGCAAAAAGAACGGTTCAACATTCAACATGAGAAGTGCGCACTCCCCACAATGCTCTCAGATGCCCGCAAAGCCGTATTTCATGAAAACAGCCAGTGCTTCCGGCGTCTTCAAAAAAGCAATGAACTTTTCGGCCGGGCCGACCTTTTGTCCGGCAACGGCGGCGACCGGGTATACCACATCCGTATGGCTGCCCGCCGGGAAAATCCCGACGACCTTTACCTTGCCCGAAGCGACGGCATCGCTTTCGTAGACCAGACCCAGCGGGGCCTCGCCCTGCTCGACCAGAGCCAGACCAGCCCGCACGTCCTTGGCCGGGGCAATACGGTCCTTGATTGCGTCCCAAGCGCCCAATTTCATCAGAGCTTCCTTGCCGTACATGCCCACCGGCACATGCGCGGGGTCGCCCACGGCCAGACGGCCGTCCTTGCCGAGAGCCGGCAGGAGCGAAAAGCCCTGCTTGATTTCGATGGTCCCGAGCGCAGCATCCTTGGGCGCAATCAGCGCAATGCGGTTGCGCAGCAGATCGCTGCGCGTGCCTGTTGCCAGAAGATTCTTCTTTTCCAGGTAATCTGCCCACTCCGTGTTGGCGGACAGAAACACGTCGGCCGGCGCGCCCTGCTCAATCTGTTTGGCCAGGGTGGAGGAAGACGCGAACGACGTCTTGACGCTGCCCAAGCCTTTTTCGGCGTAAAGCGCGGCAATATCGGTGATTGCGTTGGTGGTGGACGCAGCCGCGAACACGACGATTTCCGGTTCGGCGGCGACCGCAGGACGGATCATGCCGGCGGCGGACAGGATCAGACAGACCGAAACAAACGCGGCCGGCAAAAACCGCGCGCAAAGGTTGCGAAGACCTTTCACGGTATTCTCCTTCAGATAGTGTTATGTGAACATGACATAATGGCGTTTAAAAACGTCATTGTGTTTTGCTACTCCCGGCGTTACAAGAAGTCAACAACGAACTGCGCGGGAAGCAATGATTTCCTCCGCGCTTCTTGTCGAAAAAGCATCCCGCCGGGAGTCCGCCGTGCCCGAACCGCCTGAAATCCGCTGCAACCTGAAGGTCTACCGTCTGCGCCGCGGCTGGTCGCAGGAGGAACTTGCGCGCAAGGTCCACATAAAACGGCAGGCCGTCGTCGATCTGGAAAAGGGCAGATACCTGCCCAATACGCTTCTGGCTCTGCGTCTGGCCAAGGTTTTCGACTGCGCCGTTGAAGACCTGTTCATGCTTTGGGAAGAAATCGAGCAGGAACTGAGCCTGCCGGACGAGGGATTGCCGGCGGATACCCGCCTTGCCGTGGGCCGGGTGCGGGACAGGCTGGTGGGGTTGCCCCTGCATGCTTCCATGCCCTTCACTCTGCGGGCCGCGGACGGCCTGTTGTCCGGGCCGGGCCGCGTCCGCCTGCAGGCTCCGCCGCAGGCTCGGGAAGAAAGCCTGCTGCTGGCGGGTTGCGACCCGGCCCTGGATTTGTTGGACGACCACCTGCGCCGTGTCTTGCCGACGGCGCGGATTCGCTGTGTTTTTGCCTCCAGCGGACGCGCGCTGGACCTGTTGGCCGGGGGGTACATTCACGCGGCGTCCAGCCATTTTCACAACGACGGCGAGGTCGAGGCCAATGTGGAAGCGTTGCGCGCGGCGACGGACGGAACCGCCCTGCCCTGCCGGGTCACGGCCTTCGCCGGTCTGGAAGAAGGGCTGATGACGGCGAAAGGCAACCCTTTGCGGCTGCGTTCTCCTGAAGATCTTGCCCGGCCCGGCGTCCGTTTCGTCAACAGGGAGCCGGGAGCGGCCCTGCGCCGCCTGCTGGACGGGCATCTGGCCGCGTGCGGCGTTCCGGCGTCCATGGTCGAGGGGTATGCCCGCGCCGTCGGCTCGCACGGCGAAGGCGCCTGCCGCGTGGTCTGCGGCGCGGCCGACGCGGCGCTCGGCCCGCGCGCGGCGGCGGACGCTTTCGGCCTGGACTTCATACCGCTGGCCGTTACCCGTTGCGATGTGATTATCCCTGTTGATTTGGAGCAGCACCCGGTTGCGGCGGCGCTGCTCGACCTTCTGCATTCGGGCAGATTGCGCCGGGAACTGGCCGCGCTCCCCGGATACGACAGTTCCGTCACCGGAAAGGTGATCGCCGCGCCCGCCTGAGCGCGGCCCGCGGGAGGCCGGTACCGGGTAACGTATAAATTTACGCATCAGCCCCAATGAGGGAGTCGGCCTGAGCCGGCGCAGGGCCGACTGGGGAAATCATTTCCCCCGGCCGCCGGAGGCATATAAATCAATTGCAATGTTACAATGTTCGGCCTTGTGCCTGCTCAGGCCGAGGGTCCGGGGCAGCGCCCCGGCCGCCGGAGGCATAAAAACAGGTGTTACCCGATACTGGTCGGGGCGCACTCTCCGGCAGTCGATTTCGAGCGGTGCGCCTCAGTCGTCGCGCGTGCTCCCGGCAGACCGGAAAAGGCGCCTTGACGGCCCGCGCCCGCCTGTGTACACTGAAGGTATGCGCAATCTTCATCCGGCCGCCTGGGCCGGACTGCTTTTCAACCTGGCCATGGGTTGGCTGGTGTTCTCCGGCATCAACGCTCTGGATATCTCCGCCCTGCCCGAGCCCGACAGGGCAACGGCGGAACAGTTCATTCAGGCCGTGTCGGCCGTGCGTCCCATCTTTTTCGCCCTTCTGCTTCTGCAGGCCCTTGCTCTTGCCCTGATTGCCTCCGGGCGCCGTTACGGCATGATTCCGGCCGTTGTGGCCTCCTTTTTCATGCTGCCCTGCAGCCTGCCTTACCTGATAGGCAGCGCCCTTTCCCACGGCAAGACGCTGTACGCGGGGTACAGGACGGCGACGCCGGCGGCTGCGCGCACGCAGGCTTTTTTCGTCTTCCGTTCGGGCTACCTGACCACGGCGCGTACGCTGACCTTGCTCTTTGTCCTGGCAACCGTCGCCTGTTACGCGCTGCTGCATTCCCCGGATTTCGTGCTGATCAGCGCGGGGCTTACCGCAACCGGCATGTACTGCATGCTCCGGGCGGGCAAACATCCGGCCCTGAGCCTGCATGAAGACGGTTTCGTCTTCAGCCCGGCCTTTTTTGCGCCGCTTATTTCGGCAACGTATGAGGAGGTTCAGGAAGCGCGTCTGGAAGACACGAACGCGATTACCTTCCTGTTGAGCACGGAAGCCGGGACGCGGGCGCTGCGCTGGAACCTGCGCAACCTGGACAAGCGGGACAAAAAGGAAGCCGTAACGGAACTGGGCGCGGCCCTGGAAACGCACCGGGTGCCGCTGCGCTGAATGAAGGATTGTCCTATGCAGGCAACACAAAACGCATTGACGGGGGCGCGGGCCGGGGCGGGCATCGCCCTTGCCGCGGCCTGTCTTTTTTTCGGCGGCTGCATCGCGGAAGCCCCCTACGACGACGACGCGTACTCCTATTACGATACGGCGGACAGACACTATTACCGGCAGCAGATAGACACGTTCGAGCATGCGCGCCGGGAACGTCTGGACCGCGAACACGCCGCGCGCTCACAGAACGAGCGGATGCGCCTTGAAGCCGAGCGCCGGGAATGGGAACGCCGGGAACACTTGCGCATCAACGACGAAATGCGGCAGCGCCGGGAAAAGCAACGCGAACTGCATGAGCGCCGCGAACCCGACAAGTCCGGACATGACCGGCCGGTCTTTCGCGATGAACCCGACCGGAAGGAAAAGCCCGGACAGGACCGACCGACGCATGAAACGCGGGTACGGGGCGGAGAAGGCCGCGACGGCGACAGGCGCGGCCAAGCCGCCGAAGAACGACGGCAGCGCGGAAACGCCGAACGGCAGAGCCGGGAAGAAAGCCGGAGCGGACAACAAGAACGACAGTACCGGGAACAGCGGCAGAGCAGGCAATACGAGCGGCCGAGCCGGCAAGAGCGGCAACAGCGCGGGCAATCCGAACGGCAGGACCGTGAAGAGCGGCAGCGGGGCAACCGCTGACGCTTACCCGCAAAAGCGGGCTTCTCCCGGCCTTGCCGCCTTCCTCAAAAAAACTTGACACGGTTTCCCGGCGCTTTTAGTGTGCCGCCCCGCGATTACGGCGCGCCCGGTGCGCGGAGCCGCAAGCGGGCGGCGGGCCGCAAGGCCCGTATGGGGGAAATCCGGGGCGGTGGGCCCCGGTGAAGCATGCATGACGACCGCATGCGGTCAGGCTTGAATCCGAGTTTTCGCGAATAGCTTTATCGACAACTATTCCCCGAACATGCCTCACGGAGGGCGGGCCGTGCCCGTTTCTCCCGATTCGACCAGACACAGCGGGCCGCATTGCGGGCGCTCGGCAGCGCTGCTGCGCCCCCATGTACGGCACCTGCCGATTTAACAAACCATCCTGAAATATTGGGGGATTCTCATGGCACAGGCAAACAGCGCAAGCAATGCGGCAACACTTCGCCCCAACGGTCGGACCGCCAAGCCGATTGGACCCGCACGGGGCGCGAAAGCATCGGGCGAGTCCTCGCCGGAGAGGCGTGGGCAACCCGGTTTTGAGTCCGCGCGGGCTGATGTTTCCCTGCCGAAATGTGACAGGGTGCCGCTCGATATGAGCCCGTTCACCATTACGGGGTTGGGCGGAGCCGTGGTGTACGCGTCCGGTCCGGCGGGCAGGGGCACGCAACGGATGAAAGCGGAAGGCAAACCGCTTTCGGCGTCGTCCGACCGGCAGGAACTGCGGCTGCCGGCGGGCATCAGCGTTGCGGGCGTACCGTCGGACGGCAGTGAGGCCGTCTTCACGTCTCCGGGGCGCGGCGACATGTACGTGAAGTTCGAAAACGGGGGATATGCCTACAGATTTGAACCGTCGGCCGCTTCGGACGGCGGGAGAGTCGTCGTCGTCGTCAGGCTGCCCGTCACCAACGGCTTTGTCGGGGGCACAGCCGAGGTATCCGTAACCGTTGTGGACGACGGATCGCTGTTTTCCGTCGACCCGGCGCGTATCTCTTCCTTAGAGAAAGGAAAGTTGTAACGCCCGTCGCGACGCTTCGGCGCAGTTGCGTTCCATGAAGCGTGCCGGCGTGGCTTTCCGGGCTTTTACAGATATCCCCATGTACACCGGGTTATGGAAAGCGGAGAATGCGACAGCGGCGTTCGCCGTGCATTCCTGTATCCTGTCGTATGCTTCCGGGCCAAGGTAAGCGTGGATTTCAGCACGCGCGGGGCGGCTTCGGAGAGTTCGGCGGGCAGGCTGTTCCGCAAAAAAATCGCCAAAACCGAAAAAACTTCTTCACAACGCAAAAAAATTTCTTTACAGTTGCGCATCACATCGACGCTCCACCTGCATTTCTTTACGGCAAGCAGCGTGTTTGCTGAAAAGCTGAAGGCGGCGTCCACGAAAAATTAAACTGTAAACGGAGCGTACATGAGCGATTTTCTGAAGGAAGCGTTGGATATCGTTAAGGCTCAGGCCGCTGTCAGGACGATGACGGAAGACGAAATTACGTCAATGGTAAAGAAACTTGCCGCCGACCTCAAAGGTCTGGCAAGCGGCAGCGCGCCTGAAGCCGTGCAGGAAGGCGTACCTGATGCGAAAAAAAGCATCAAGGAACGCAGCGTCATATGTCTGGAGTGCGGCAAAACCTTCAAAATCCTTTCGGCTAAACATCTGGCCCTGCACGGTCTGGACGCAAAAAGCTACAGGGAAAAATGGGGTCTCAAAAAAGGCGCCGCTCTGGCCGCAAAGGCTCTCCAGCGCGACCGGCGCAACAAAATGAAAGAAATGAAACTCTGGGAACGGCGCGGCAGAGCCGGCAAAAAAGCCGAAGCATAACCGCTCCACCCGCGCAACACATCGGCGCCCGCCACATGGAAGCGCCGAGAGGCCCCGGCAGGACTTACTCCTGTCGGGGCGAACTGTTGACGAATATACCTCTATCGCCGGGGAGGCCCAGCCTGCTCCCCATAAACATCTTCACTTCAGATGAAGCTTTTCCTGACGCAACGCCGGGAATGATGTTACATGGACTGCGCGGTAAAGTAGGTCTTACCCAGAAAGAATTTGCCGAGCGGCTTGGAATCAGCCAACACCATGTTTCCGAGATGGAAAACAACAAGCGTAAAATCGGTATTGAAATGGCAAAACGCATTGCAGAAGAGTTCAAGGTGCCGTACAAAGCATTTTTATAGACCAGGATATTCCTTGTAAATACAAATCCCTGTAGCCCGCCGAAACACATTCCCCGCCATGCCGACAACACCGTTGCGTTTGCCGGCGCTTTTCTGTTGGTATTTGCGTTCCGCCGGAATCGCGGAATGCCGATCCTTATTGTCCCACTTTGGGAGGGTTAAAACCCCCAGCTTTAGCTGGCAGCTTCAGCATTTCTTCTTTTCTTTTGGTAGAGGCACCCGCTGGAGCATACCGTCCGTGGTAAAGTTGTCAGC
>JAITDR010000152.1 GCA_031282465.1 Desulfovibrio sp. | reverse complement strand
GGCATCTGCATATCCATGAAGATAAGGTCGTATCGTTCGGGCGCGGCCGCAAACATCTCGACCGCGATGTTTCCGTTCTCGGCGCAGTCGACGGTAATGCCCGTCGGTTCAAGCAGGGCGAGCACGATTTCCCGGTTGACTTCCACATCTTCGGCCAACAGTACGCAACGGCCCGTGAAGTCGTCCGGGTCGTCCTCCGGCGCGTCCGGTTCCTCCGGCAGCGTGTTCGCGCCGAGGCATTCGTTGATGCAGTCCAGTATGGCGGACGGGAACAGCGGCTTGGCCAGAAACTTGTTCACGCCTGCAGCCCTGGCCATGTCTTCGACACTGCTCCATTCTGCGGCGGAAATCATGATGACCACGGATTTCGTCGAAGTATCTTCACGAATGCGGCGGGAAAGCTCAATACCGTCCATGCCGGGCATTTTCCAGTCCACGAAATACATGTCGTAGGGGCCGCGCTGCCTGATCAGTTCCAAGGCTTCCCGACCGCCCGGCGCGGTGTCGCAGTTGATGCCGAAACGCTGCGCGATATCGCGGAAATACTCCAGTATTTCCGGCATGTCGTCTACGGCGAGGACGCGCATGTTCTCCCGGCGCACATCGGGGTTCAAAAGGCTGCGCCCTGACTCGCCGGCGCCCCGCCGAGCCGGTATGACAAAGGCAAACGTTGAACCTCGGTCGGGTTCGGAGACAACCCATATCCGCCCGCCCATGATTTCAATGATGTGTTTGGAAATCGCAAGACCGAGTCCGGTGCCGCCGAACTTGCGCGTGATGCCGCTGTCCGCCTGGGTGAACGAGGAGAACAGGCGGGCCTGATGTTCCTTGCTGATGCCGATGCCGGTATCCGTCACTTCAATCTGTATGGAACAAAGCCCGTCTTTTTCGCTGAGCAGGCGGGTATCCAGGCGGACGGTGCCGCCCTCAGGCGTAAATTTTACGGCATTGGACAACAGGTTGGTGATGACTTGCGCCAAGCGCTGGTCGTCGGCGATCAGCATGCGCGGGATATACTTATCCAGCGAAACAATGAGATTCTGCTGCTTTTCACCTACGCGGAAGTTGATGACGTTGACCACTTTCTGAAGCAATCTCTCAAAATTGAAAAGTTCGGGCGCAATCTCGAACTTGTTTGCCTCTATTTTGGAGATGTCCAGAATATCATTGATGACGCCGAGCAAATGGACGGAAGCATCTTCTATCTTTCCGAAGCAGTAATCCTTGCGTTCCATGCCGGGAGCGGACATGCCCAGTGCCGTCATGCCGATGATGGCGTTCAGAGGGGTGCGGATTTCGTGGCTCATGGTTGACAGGAACGCGCTTTTAGCGCGGCTGCCTTCTTCGGCTTTTTTCCTGGCGGTTTCAATATCGGTGACATCCGTGCTTTCGATGATGTAGCCGATTTTCTCCCCATTGTTGCCCAGCAGATAAGAGGCCCGCGCTTTCAGATAGATATTGTCGGTCTTGCGGTGGAACACCGCCGCCTCACGGCCTTCTTCCAGCGCCGTGATGGGGCAGTATTCCGAACCGAAGACAAACATGAACCAACTGTCGCCGTATGTCTGCCCGGTCATTTCGTCCAGGGTCTTGCCGTAAGCCGCAAGTCCCGCTTCGTTCATATAGATGATTTTGCGGTTCAGATCGGTAATGCAGAGCCGATTGTGGACGCTCTCCACGATGCTGTCGGCCATTTCGTCGAAAGAATCCGCCAGGGTGCCGAATTCATCCTTCACCTCGGTCATGAAACGGAATTGCCGTTCGCCGGCTTTGAACCGTGAGATGCCCTCAATCAGTTTTTTGATTTGGTTTGTCAAAAACGAGGCCATCCAGACGGCAATCATCACGACCAGGATGATCAATATGACCGTCGTCCCCGCGATTTGCAGGAAGGTGCCGGTCAGGTGGCTCTGGATGGCCTGTTCGAGCTTTTCCTCCGTCGCTTTGGCCGGGCGCGTGAAATCTTCGAGACCGGAACCGATGGCCACGAAACCGAAGCCGCGCCGGGAGTAGCCGTTGGCCTCGGACGGCGCGTACTGCCCCGTGTAGTAGGGAATGGCGGCGGCGGTATTCAGCTTGTAAATCCCGCTCCAAAGAATGTAGAGCGACCCCGATCCGCCGTCACGCGTCAAGTCCAGCCAGCCTGTACATTGCGGCGCGTTGTTGAGATAGCGCCCGTCCAGCCCCAGCATGCCTTTCCTGGTCAGTTCCGGGGCCGGTTTTTTATTCCGCGACTGTCTGCTGAGCGGATTTGTACTGTCAAAGGGTGTGTAATCCAGGGTTTTGATATAGTCTTCCCAATCTTTTTCGGTGAAACCCGCTTCCAACATCCCGTTGTACAGGCCGGACTCCAGCCAGGGGACGACGCGCTTGCCCGTTTCAGGGTCGAATCCGACAATGGAATGGTGCCGCGGATGGCAGATGCTGCGGCTCATGTAATCCCATATAAAGGCGTAATTTCCCGCATAGGCGCTCGGCAGTTCCGTGTAGCGCTCGCCCATGGGAGTGAGGTGGTCCACGAACTCCATGAGGTGGTCGTGATTCAGGGCAAAGGTGACATAGCCTATGATTTTGCCGTCCCTGCCGGCCACCGGGGTAGCCCAGCGCACTATTCCTTCAAAGCGCCGCCCGTCGGGATTTTCTTCTCCGGCATAGGCCTGGCTCTGCGGGTCATAGTCTATGGGATAGCCGCGCGCTGCCGACGCTTCGCTAAGGTTTTCCGGCGTGTACATGCCGATGAAGTTGGAACCCACATAGGCGCCGGTGACGTCCGACACATAGATCTCGCCTGCCGTCATCCTGCTGATTTCGGACCAGTATGTTTCGGCTTTGACATAGGTATTGAGCCTGTCGGAGACATCTTTTTTCTCCGTGTTCATGGGGAAACGGATTTTGCGCGGCGAGGCGGAAAACTCCGGCAGGGTGCCGGTGACGACTTTGGCTTTTTCTTTGCCGTCGAGGCCGACGAAGGTAATTTCGTCGTACAGGGGGACGTCTTCATAGATGAAGGCGTCGGGCATGCGGTGACTGAAGGTCGCGCCGTTGACGATATCGTTGTTTTCAGGGTTGGTGGAAAAAATTTCCGAATCGGGGGCGCGCAGCCCCGATCCGAGGGGCGCGTGGTCGTTTCCTGCAGGGATCCAGGACCTGCCGTCCGGCGCAAGGCTCCATTCGCCTTTTTTGATCAGCTTGCCTGTCGCGTGTTTCGCAAAGGTTGTGTAGGCCGCTTCCAGTTTTTTGTAGGCGGCTTCTCCGTCGCCGTCAGGCTTCAGTGCGGCCAGATACAGGAGGTCTTTGTCGCGTTGGTACAGAAAGGATGCCACGCTTTGGGCGGCTGTCGTGGACATGCGTTCGATGTTGTCCACAGCGCCTGCGTTCAGCGCCTCCGTGGAATCTTCCACGGCAATATCTTCGAGTATCTCGCCCAAGTTCAAAAACTGCTGCCAGGCTATCCAGGCCAGCAGTATCAGCGGGACAACTTTGACCACAAGGAAGATGGCAAGCAGCTTGGCGCGTAAACCGAGACCGAACGTGTTTACGAACTGCG
>JAITDR010000133.1 GCA_031282465.1 Desulfovibrio sp. | reverse complement strand
CCCACCGCACCGGCAATGCGGTTGTCCTGCCGCGCGTCCTGCAGCAGTTTGACGATATAGATATGCTCCATGATCCCGGCCCTGCCGAGCGCATTGCCTGCCGCTTCGGCCACAATGCGTTTGAAGGATTCGCCGTTGATCATAATCTGCCAGCGGCCGGAACGAACCGGCTCATCCCCGTTGCGCAGCGATTTGCCCTGCGCGGCGGCCTCCATGCCGTCCAGTTCCCTGTCCCCGTCCCTGATTTTGCAGGGCAGGCCCCAAGCTTCGAAAAGATGTACCGAGTCGTCCACATGACGCCCGAGGTCGTAAACGAGGTCTTCGCGCAGCACCTGCATAAGGTCGGCGCGGACCATGCGCACGTAGTCCTCGACGCTGTTCCTGCCCAGATAGGTGTTGATTGCCGAAAGCCCCTGGGCAACCGCGCCGGAGCGTTCGACGGCGGCCCTGTCCACCATCAGGATTTTCAGATGCGGCGCATGCTCTGCCGCCCAGCGCGCGGCTTCGACGGCCGCTCCGCAGTTGCCCATGCCGCCGCCGAGCAGCAGAATGTCGATATCGTGTTCTTGGATATCCGGCTCGGCGGCGGCTATACCTTTGGGACCCAGGTTGCCCGGAAGCACAGGCATGGCGTTTTCTCCCGTATGTCGGCAAAACGCGGATGTATTTTTTGACGGGACAGCGCCCCGAAACAACCTGCGTTTCCCCGGATGCAAATAAAAAAACGTTTTTCCGGTTGCGGGCAGGCGTTACCGCCGCCCGCCGGGGTCGCCGCCGCGGCGTGTTCCGGCGGGGATGCCCGCCGGAACGGGCAGGGAACATTCGGTACACAAGAGTGAATCGTCAAGATTGCCGGGCTCCGGCAGGCCCCTTAGGGGCTTGATGGAACCTTCGGGCGTCGTGCGCACCGGAAAACGGAAATGCTTTGATTCCCCGTTGCGGAATTGTACGGTCCAGGCTATGTAGCCTGCGGACATTACGGGAATGCACGCCCCGCCCAGAGGCGCGAAGTCGGCGTATGCGCGGACGGCAACCGCGCCGTGCGGGCAGGCTTTGACGCAGGAATAACATTCCCAGCAGGCCTCGGGTTCCTGATTGAACGCCTTGCCCGCATCCGTGTCCGAAAGCATGAGGTCGTTGGGGCAGATATGCATACAGGTTCTGCATCCCGTGCATGCGGAAGGGTCGACATAACTCGGCATACGGCACGGCTCCCCGGATTACGATTGACGAAAAGGTTTCTCTCGCAAAGGCATTCTATTCTCAATAACTCCGATGCGTTTTGTGGACTTTACAGCAGGCGCACGCCGTGTCAACGGATTTTTTCAGGTGCCCGCGCCGGCGCGGCAAGTTACGGGCGGGATACGTTCGCGCTGGGGGCATTTCAACATTGATTTTGCTTGTCGCCGGCGAGCGGAGCGCGGTCTTGGGGCCCTGCCGGGGGCCGGCCCGAGCCGGAATACACCCCTTCGAGTTTTGCCGAACACTTACGGTTGCAGGTGAGCATCTGACGGTTATCACGAATTTTTTCGGGCAACGGCGCGGGATGCGCGGGAGCTGTGCGGAGCGACGGGCGTGACGTTCAACAAAAAAGACCAACGTGAAGTTGCCGCACGAGGCGGACAACGAGGCGAGTCCGGCACTTTCGGAGGCGGACCGCGAGGCGCGACGGGCGCCCTGATTGCTTTGGACAAGGAACTCATGAAGCTCCTGGTGCGTCGGGCGACCTTGGTGTCGCGCATCAGGGAAGGCAGGGATCAGGCGGTCACGCCTGCGGCCGTGCGCGCCGAAAAGGAGGTGCGCCTGGCCTGGGAGGCGGGAGTAGTCGACTTCAGCAGGGATCCGGTGTTTGCCCGGCAACTTTTTAATCTGTTGCAGGATATCAAGGTGTTGAGCCGGGAGCAGGCGCGAAACGCGGGCGTGTTCACCCTGCAACCGCCGCGCAGGCCGATTTCGGGTGTTCTGCGCGGGCCTGCGGATATACGCGCTGCGACGATGTACATCCTTGCGGCGTCTTGCCTGGGCAGTCCTTTGCGTCTGCAAAAACTGCTCCCCGTGTCTGCCCTGCTCGATACGGTAAAAAGCTGCGCCCGCGCCGGGGTTGCCGCGGCTTGCGACCATACGGGCGATGGGCTTGTGTCCGTGCGGGTGGATCCCGGCCCGCCCCTTGCGCCGGCGGGCAGAACTCTTTTTGTCGGCGACGACTCGTTGACCGCCCACATCATGATATTCACGGCCCTGAAGCAAAGCGGCACCTTGCGCCTCAACGGAGGAGGGCGGCTGAAGGCGGCGGATCTGAGCGCATTACGACGCGTCCTGCCGTTGTTCGGCGCCCGCATGGCGCATGTAGTTCCGCACAGCCGCGGACTTCCCGCCGTGCTGGAGTGTTCGGGAGTTCTGCCCGCGCAGGTCGACGTGCCGGCCGACCTCCCGCTTGACGCCCTGAGCGCGCTGTTGTTCGCTCCGCCGTTCTGGAACGCCCCGATCAGAATCAACCTTGCGGCCGTGCCGGCCTTGACCGCCGCACATGCCCTGGCCGAAGTCCGTCCTCTGCACGAGGCGCTCGGGGCGGACGCGGAGACTGTGGGACCATGTGTGGAATACAGGCCTGCCTCCCCGTCCCTGCCGGAGAGCGCCTCCATTCCTCTGGATCCGGTCCTTTCCGCTTTTTTGCTGGCCTTGCCCTTTTTTGCAGGAGGCACGATCACCCTGGAAGGGGAATGGCCCGAACAGATGCCCCCGGCCATTGAGGCGCTCCGCATGCTGAACCTCGCCGGCCTTGAATTGGAGCGCGATGCCGTCCGCATCCGGGCGCGGGCTGCCGGCACCCCTTCGGCATTCCGCGCGTGGAGCGGAGGTTTGAGTTACAGTCCGAGCCGTGGGCCGGCGCCGCTGTTCCTGGCCATGTGCGCCGCCGGTCCGGGGGCGGTGAACGCCGATGCGGCATTTGCGCTGCAGCTTTTTGAAGGTGAAGAACGAGAGCAGGCCCGGGAATTGTTAATCCGCGCCGGTATCATCGCCGACTCGGCAGACGGCAACTCCGCGCATGTCTTGAGACGCTCCGGCGCCGACAGCGCTCCCGCCGCCTGGACCTGCCCGGACGCATACCTGGGCATGGCCTACGCGCTCGCCGCCTTTGCAAGACCCGGCCTGCGCCTTGCCAATCCGGGAACAGTCAGTGAAGTCATGCCGACCTTCTGGAGACTCTACAACAGTCTGCCGGAACTGAAGGACCCGCTCCCCGTTTCCGTGCCGGGACACAAGGAAACAATCCCCGTCTCTGTGCCGGAAGATGAAGAAGCCGCGCAGCCGCAAGCGGGCAAACGGCGCATACGGACATGACGGCTTGCGTCGGCGCTCTTGTACAAAGCCGCGACTTGGAGTAGACAAAACCATAACCACGAGAAAAGCGTACCTGGAACAGGATCACATCCCTCTCCGCAGCGCTTTGGAGTTGAAGAGGCTTTGCGCGGGCAAGCGCCGGAAAGATACGGCGCGGAGAATGTGAGAGCCGGACAGCAACGGGATAGACGCTCTCGCTCTGCGGCCGTGCCGGGATTGAGGAGAGTATGGATTACTTTATCGATGTCAATCCGCTTGAGGGCCTTGCCGAGGTATTGACGCTGAACGTCGCGGAATACAAGGCCGGAAGTCGCTACACGTGCCGCGTCTTTTCGGCTCACGGCAACGAGCGTCAAACCGTATTCGGATGTTTTCAAGGACGTATCGCTCTGAAAGACAACCAGGAATTTAAAGCGGCTCTTTATGATCTTGTTTCGGAAAACACGGGCAAAGTGATCCTGGATTTTAAGGACGTCTTCTTGTCCAGAAGCGCCGTAGGCGTGTTGGTCGGGTTTGCCGCCTCCATGCACGGCCGCAACAAGGGGCTCTACCTGTACCGTCCGTCGCAGCAGATAAGAGCTTCCTTGCAGGAGTTGGATCTGCTGCCGTTTTTTCGTATCCTCGAAAGTGAAAATGATGTAGTCGCCAGGCTGCGGCTGTAGCGCTTACCTGCAATAAGCGCTGCAAAGCCTGCCTGCGGTAATCCTGCAAGCGTTGCCCCACCTTGCTTCGTATCGCCGAAGCGTGTACGGGGAAATCGGGCTCTCAAGGGAGAGATGCTTCAGGCCAGCGATATTGCCGGAGTATTGTATGTATTACCTTCACCATTATTTTGACCCGGATTTCCGGCACACGCAATTATCTCCCGTCTGGGAACCGGACGGCTCTATAAGTTCGCGCTATCTGGGCTATGTCCAGAATGTGGTGCGCGGGCAGGTACTTGCCGAGCTGACCGATTTGAAATTCGTTTCCGAAAACGCCCGCGACCCGCGTTTTATCTACCATGAGCGCCGGCTGCCCATAGGGCCGAATTGCGCTGCGCACGAGAGCAATCCGGATAAAATCGTCGCCGCAGCCAACGGCTACGTTTTTTACAACAACGGCCTGATTTCGGTAAAAAGATTGCTCAATATACGCAATGATCTCGGGTTTCACACGGGAAACGTCTTTTTTGTCGGCGACGTCGCCGTACACGGCGACGTGCAGACGGGGTTTGCCCTGCATGCAGCCAACGTGCTGGTCAAGGGACACATCGAAAGTTCCAAGGTGAAGGGCGTGGGTGATGTGGTCTGCCTTAAAGGGATACGCGGCAACGCGGCGTTGGCCTCCGACGAAGAGAAGCAGGAAGAGCAGCAGAAAGAAGAACCCCTGATACCCTCCACGCTGGTGCAGGCGGGCGGCAACCTGCGCCTGCCGTTTTGCGAGCATGTGCAGCTTCGCGCGCACGGCAACATCATCATTGACGGTTCCTGCCTGCACAGTATGGTCTATGTGGGGGGAAATCTGGTTGTGAAGGGCAGATTGCAGGGCGGCACGGTGTTCGCCAACAAGTTGATTTATGTCGAATCCCGATTGGGCAGCGATTACAGTGTGCCTACGCGGGTGATGATGGGGTACGATGCCTTCGATTATCTGCAACTGCAGAAAATTGAGACGCGGATAGCTTACCTGAAGGACCGCAAGGCTTTTTTCGAAAGCATGGGTTCCAGAAATCAGGTGATGGAGCAGGAATACGCGGAACGCCTTAAGCTGGTGAAATTCGAATTGCGGGCGCTTTCCCAACGACACAAAATTCTGTGGAATCGTTTTGAACAGGACGGCCTGCGCGCCTCCGAGTGCCGCCTGGTGGTCCCCGGCAGGGTCATGCCGGGCTGCGAGATATACATCGGCGCCGGCTATCTGCAAACGCACGACACCGATTCCGACGTCACCTTTTATCTTGAAGACGACGAAGTGAAGATGCGCAGTAATAAAAACCGCTGAGTACCTTCCGACCGCGCAATGAAACAAAAAACTTCGAACACAACGTCGAAGGAAATGTCGGGGCTTTGTCCGGAGCAGCCGCAGAGAGGCTGCGCGGAGCAAGGCCTTTCTGTCGGTATTGAGGGCATAACGGTCGTCAGAAACGGCAGAAGAGTGGCTGTGCCCGGTCCGGGCGGAGCCACGCGGGAAACGGCCTTTTTGCCGTCTCCGGACGATTTTCCGGGATCAGGGCGCGAAGAGACGTATCTGCCCGTACTCATAGGCGCAGGGTCGGGGATTGCGCTTGCCGAGATTGCCGCGCGGCTTGAAAGCGCGTACGGGACGTCGTTTACCTTGGCCGTGGTGGACAAGGAAGACGACATAATGGAGTACAGTCGTGTAAAGGAGCGCTTTGCCCGGTACACGGGCATAGTCTGGATAGGGGAGGCGGACGCCGATGCAGGCATCAAGGCGCTGACGCGGCTGCAGACGGAACGGGACGGCAGGCCCTTTTATCCCTTGCTCAACCCTTTGTATCTGCGTCTGGACCGGGACTATTACACGCGAATACATAAAACCTGCGCAGCGGGCGCGCGTGCCGATTTTTGGCGCAACGCCCGCTCCGTGCGCTTCGCTTCCCCCGAAACGCGCATCCTGCTGCTCAGCAGCAAGTATTTTCTCATGGGGGAAATACTGTCGGCCTGTAAACGTCTCAGGGTTCCGCACAGTTTTTTGCAGGTGCCCGAAGGAGAATTCGGCAAAAACGAATTTGTCGAGCAGTTTCTCTCGGCAGTGGTGGAATTCAAGCCGGACTTTGTTTTTACCATCAATCACCTGGGCGTCGACCGTGAGGGCATTCTCACAGACCTGCTTGAAAAGTTGCGTCTGCCTTTGGCCTCCTGGTTCGTGGACAACCCGCATCTCATTCTTTCCTTGTTTTCCCGTCTGGCGAACCCCTGGATCACGGTATTCACGTGGGATGCGGACAATCTGCCCACGCTCGACGAACTGGGTTTCGAACATGTGTACTACATGCCGCTGGGCACGGATACCGAGCGTTTCCGTCCGCCGCGCAGGGCGCGGCGGAGCGCTCTCAAGGGCTTGCCCGCGGCGTGGGACGGCAGACTGTCCTTTGTCGGCAATTCGATGGTGCATAAAGTGTTCCGGCGCAATGAACGCACCGGCTTTACCGGGCGCCTGCTCGACACATACCGGGAAGTTGCGACCGGATTCGCCCGGAGCGATGAACGCTCCGTGCGGATTTTTCTTGAGCGCGAATACCCCGAACTCATACCTTGTTTTGAGGCTCTGCCGGGCATTGCCGAACAACTCGGCTACGAAACAAGCATCACCTGGGAGGCGACCCGCGCCTACCGTCTGTCCTGCGTCCGGGCCGTGCTGCCGTTCAGGCCGCTCATAGCGGGCGACGACGGATGGTTTCAAGAACTTCCCGAGGGCGGCTGGCACTATCATCATGAACTTTCGTACTACGACGACCTGCCGCATTTTTATCCCCTGGCGACAATCAACTTCAACAGCACCAGCAAGCAGATGAAAGGCGCCGTCAACCAGAGGGTATTCGATGTGCCCGCTACGGGTTCCTTTTTGCTGACCGATTACAGAGAGCAGGTGGAACGGCTTTTCGAGCCGGGCAAGGAAATCATCTGCTACCGTTCCCCGGAGGAAGCCGAGGCGCTTGCCGCTGAATACCTTGACCGTCCGGAAGAACGCCGGCGTATAGCCGCGGCCGCGCGTCGCCGCATCCTGCACGAACACGGCTACGACCACCGTCTGCGCTCGCTTATGGACACGATGCGCGTGCTTTACGGTTGAACGGGCGATACCGCTCGACCGCCGCGCTGTTTCTTCCCCATACCTGCAAAGACCGGAAGAAGTCCGATGAACGAAGCCCCCATACTGGTTCTGCAGATGCAGCGCATGGGTGATCTGGTGCTCTCATTTCCGTTGCTTGCCGGTCTCGGGCGCATGTTTCCGGGTCATCCTCTGATTGTGCTGGGCGAGAAGGCGTTTTTCGAGCCGTTGCTGCCCTTGTCCCCCACTGCCGTGTATTTCGAATACGAAGCGGCCGCTCAACTGGAGCGGCAACGCTATCATCTGGTCGTCAACCTCAGCCATCGCCCGGAGGCGGCGGCGCTGGCCGGGCGTTTGCAAAGCGAGCGCAGCCTGGGTCCGCGCTCGGACGGCGCAGGGCGTCTTTATATAGACGGAAACTGGCAATTGTACCGCGCTTCACTGACCCACAACAATTATTACAATATGTATCATTGGGCTGATTTGCACGGGCTGGACGTTTTTCCCGCGCAGACGACGCCGCGTCCTTGCGGACGAAGCGCGCGCGTTTTTGTCGAGGGCAAGGAGGGCGCGCGCATCGGCCTTTTTCTTGGGGCCAGCGAGGCCGCCAAGCGTCCCGACGCCGCGTTCTGGGTCGGGCTGTGTCGCCGTCTGCTCGAATTCGGACACAAACCCGTGCTTTTGGGGGGGGCAGCGGAACAGGAGCTCGGCCGGGACGTCGCTGCAAGACTGCATGCCCATGCCCTGGACCTTACCGGGCGTTTCAGCGTACGCGCGTTG
>JAITDR010000173.1 GCA_031282465.1 Desulfovibrio sp. | reverse complement strand
CAAAGCCGCGCAGGCCGCCGTTCCGGAAAACGCGCGTCCGGCGTCCGCGACGCGCGCCCGCCCGGAAGGACTCGTCGTCAAAAGAGCGCCGGAACCTGCCAAGCCGGCCCTGAATACCGAGTATGCCCCGGAAGGCGCGCGGACTTCACCAATCGCGCGGTCTTCCGTCGCTGAAGCCACGGCCCTGCGGACGAATGTCGCTGCGGACGCAGCACGCGCGACGGCCCGGCGGATGCCCGCTCCCCGTATTTCCGGTCGTCCCGTAACAGGGAGAAACGGCATAGGCATGGTAGATACGCGCAAACGCGCAGCAGGTGACGACGCGTCCGGCGCCGCCGCGCCCGCTCCGACGGCGCTGCGTCAGAATACCGCCATGTTCGCTGCTCATACTCCCGCGACGGGACAAGACACCTATGCGCGCTTCGGACGCCACAGCGGCGCCGGCGCCGGATACAGCTTCCTCGCTGAAGGGTTTGCCTCCAAAAGCGCGGAAACAGCGTTGAGAAAATTGGGATACGATATGCGGCGTCCGGACAAGGTCGCAACGCGCGCGACCTTACTTGACCCTGCGTCGGCGCGCGGCGCGGCCTCGGACGGGATCTACCCCGAGGCGAAAGCGGCGCGCGCGGCCGAAAACCTGAGAAAAACCACCCTCGCCTCCGGACGCGAAGCGCGCCGCTCCCCGCTCCCGACGCTCCCTGTGACCTCCGGCAACGAAATCGGCGCGCTGGCCGCGAAATTTGAATCCGGCGAGGAAGGCATAGCCGCCATAGGCTATGACGGCAAAGGCGGCACATCTTACGGGAAGTTCCAGATAGCGTCGCGCGTCGGAACCATGCGCGCTTTTATCGGGTATTTGCGCGATACGGCCCCGGACCTTGCAAGCCGCCTGTCCGCGTGCGGACCGGCAAACACCGGAAGCCGCTCCGGGCGCATGCCGACGGAGTGGCGCAAGATTGCCGCGGAACAGCCGGAGCGTTTTGAGCAGTTGCAGAGCGACTTCATCCGCACAAGCCACTTTGAACCCGCAGTCGCCGGCATAGCCGGGGTAACGGGCGTGTCCTTCGACAAGCTGCCCCCGGTGTTGCGCGAGGTGCTGTTCAGCACGGCCGTCCAGCACGGTCCGGCCGGCGCCGTCCGCATCGTAAGCAGGGCCATGGAAAAAGTGAACCCCGACAAACTGCAGACAAGCGGAGTTCAAGGGTCGCAGGCGGCTCAAGCCGAGAGCCGCAGGCTGATAACGCAGATTTATGCCCTGCGGGCCGGACACTTCGCGTCGTCGTCGCCGGGTATACAGGAGGCGGTCTACAACCGTCTGAAGCTGGAAATGCGCGATGCCCTGGGGATGCTTGCCTGAACGGAGGGGAATTCTTTGAGGTCACACATTGTGACCTCAAACGGACGCGCTGCGGGCCGGCTCCTGAACGGAAACACGTCAGATAAACCCGCCGTGTACGCTCATGATCCATTCCAAAACTTCCGCTTCCAGGCGGCCGAATTCGCTGCCGCCCCTGCGGCGCGGTCGCGGCAGGTCCACTGTCAGATCTTCGGCAATACGGCCGCATTCCAGTAAAATAATCCGGTCGGCCAGCGTAATCGCCTCACCCACGTCGTGCGTGACCAGCAGCGTCGTAAACTTCCTCTCCAGCCAAAGCCGCTCGATAAGCCGCTGCATCTCCAGACGCGTCAGCGCGTCAAGGGCGCCCATAGGCTCGTCCAGCAACAAAAAACGCGGAGCGTGCGCCAGTGCTCTGGCCAGCGATACGCGCTGCTTCTGTCCGCCCGACAGCACGGCCGGCCAATCATCCACCCTGTCGGCCAGTCCGACGGCCTCCAGGGCGGACCGGGCCGCCCGCATCCCCTCCTTTTCGTCCAGCCCCAGAGCTACGTTGCGCAAGACGCTCTTCCAGGGCAACAGGCGATCCTCCTGAAACATCATGCGCGTATCCGCGTGCAGATAGTCGCGCCGTTGCCCGTCGACATACACGGCGCCGGCATCCGGCAATTCCAGACCCACAAGATGGCGCAGCAAGGTGCTTTTGCCGCAGCCGCTGCGTCCGACCACCGCTGCAAATTCGCCTGGACGCATGGAAAAATTCAACGCGTCGAGTACCTTGCGCCCGGCATAGGATTTTTCCAGGCCGACAATGCGCACCTCCACCCCGGCCGGGACATCCCCGCGCCGCCGTGTTGCGCCGGCTTCCACGTTTGTTGCTCCGGACAACGGCATCACGCGACGGCCTTCAGAAATTCCGGCCTCCAGGCCAGCCAACGCCGTTCAAGGTGACGGGCCGTCACGTCGGCCAGTTTTCCCAGCAGGGCGTACAAGAGTATGGAAAGCACCATGACGTCGGTCTGCATCATTTCCCTGGCATTGGAAGCCATGTAGCCTATGCCGCTGGATGCGGCTATGGCTTCGGCCACAATCAGCGTCATCCACATAACGCCCAGAGAAAACCTCACGCCTACCAGTATGGAGGACAGCGCGCCCGGCAGAATGATCTGCCTCCACAGTTCCCGGCGTCCCAACCCGTATACCCGTCCCATGTCGATAAGCCGGGGGTCCACCGAGCGTATGCCGTGAAAGGTGTTGAGGTAGATGGGAAACATGACGCCGCAGACAATCAGGAAAATCTTGGCCTGCTCCCCTATGCCGAACCAGATGATAACCAGAGGCGTCAGCGCCAGATGCGGAATGGTGCGGAACATCTGCAGCGAGCTGTCCAACAGCATTTCCAAAAATCGCGAGGTTGCGGTGGCAAAGCCCAGCAGCAGCCCCAGACCGCCTCCTATCACGAAACC
>JAITDR010000156.1 GCA_031282465.1 Desulfovibrio sp. | reverse complement strand
TGCACGGTTGTCGCCAAACTGTTCAACCTGTTGCGGCCGGAGCGGGCCTATTTCGGGCAGAAAGACGCGCAGCAGGCGACGGTTGTCCGGCGCATGGTCGCCGATCTGAACATGGGCGTCGAGATCGTCGTCTGTCCCACGGTGCGGGAAGAAGACGGGCTTGCCGTAAGCTCGCGCAATGTCCACCTGGATGCGGCGGAAAGACGGGCTGCCCTGTGTCTGTTCAAGGCGCTCTCGTCGGCACGGAAACAGGTTGCCGCCGGCGTACGGGACACGGCGGCGCTGCTCGGCGACATGCGCGCGCGTATTGAATCCGAGCCGGCGGCATCCATTGACTATATTGAAATCGTGGACCCGGAGTCCCTGCTTCCAGTCGACAGCATCGACAAGACAGTCTTGACCGCGTTGGCCGTGTTCATCGGGAAGACCAGACTTATCGACAATGTGCTGCTTGAGTTGTAATGCAGCAAGTCCTGTTTCGCAATCGAACAAGGCAGGCCGGCGGCTCACGCCGGCGCAATTTTTGTCGTCAGCGTTCTGCCAGTATGCGCTGTACGGCCTGGGCTATGGCCAGTTCCTCATTGGTCGGTATGACCAGCACGGAAACTTTCGCGCCCTTGGGGCTTATTGAGCGCGGTTCAGACGAACGCACGGCGTTGGCGGCCGAGTCCACGGTTATGCCCAGACCTTCAAGTCCCGCGCAGACGGCGGCGCGGGTGATATCGTCGTTTTCGCCTATGCCGGCCGTGAACGCCAGGGCGTCCACTTTGCCCAGCGCGGCATAGTAGGCGCCGATGTATTTCTTGATGCTGTAGCAAAACATGTCGAGGGCCAGTGCAGCCTTCTCGTTGCCCGCGGCACGGGCGGCGTGGATGTCGCGCATGTCGTTGAGGCCGCAAATGCCTTTCAGGCCGCTCTCGCGGTTGAGCATGGAGTCGATTTTCTCCGGTCCGAAGCCCGTCTGTGCGCAAAGGTACGCCGGAACGGCCGGGTCTATGTCCCCGCAACGCGTGCCCATAATCACCCCGGCCAAGGGGGTCAGCCCCATACTGGTATCCACGCATTTGCCTGCGCGTACGGCGCTGATCGAACACCCGTTGCCCAAGTGGCAGACGACGACGTTGACGTCTTCGGGTGCTTTGCCGAGAAACTCCGCGGCCTTGCGGGAAACATAGCTGTGTGATGTGCCGTGGAAGCCGTAGCGGCGGACGCGGTACTGCTCGTAACATGTGTAAGGCAGGGCGTACATGTAGGCATGCGGGGGCATCGTCGCGTGAAATTCGGTGTCGAAGACGGCGACGGAAGGGCAGTGGGGCAGGACTTTCATAACCACTTCAATGCCCTGAATGCAGGCCGGGTTGTGCAGGGGCGCAAGTGGAGAAAGTTTACGGACGTTACCGAGTACTTCTTCGGTAACCAACGTGGACTTGGTGAACTCCTCGCCCCCTTGCACCACGCGGTGCCCGCAGGCGCTGATTTCCGTCAGGTCGCGCAGCACGCCGTCTTCAGGGTCGGTAAGCAGCGCAACGACACGCATCATACCCGCCGTGTGATCGGGGAATACGCCTTCCTCGCTTATTTTGCGCTCTGTATCCGTGTCGGGGTTCTTTTTATGAGTGAGTCTGCCGGCGGAATCACCGATGCGTTCTACCAAGCCGGAACAGAGCACTGTGTGCGTCTGCATGTCCAGCAGTTGATATTTGAATGAGGAGCTGCCGCAGTTGATGACCATGATTTTCATAACACGTCCCTTTTTCGCCGGATTGTTTTTGTTTCATCAAGTGAGTGAAGACTGCGGGAAATCAAAAAAGGCACTGCATGTTCCGGCCGCGGAAGCAACGGTATCCGCAGGGACCGCGCCCTTCTTCCCGCAAACGCTTCCGCTTCGTTCCGGGCAAAGCCCTAAAGCGTTCCTCAGATTTCCGATTGACTCCCGGCAAAGCCGGGAATACCTTGTCGGCGGCGGATGAAAAGCGAAATATGCCGCCCGCGCGCTTGCAACATATTTTGCCCGGTCGGTACAGCCTTGCTCCGTGCCGCAACCGTTCACCGGCTGGCTTCGCCCCGCCGGAGATGAGTCCGCAGACCACCCGTTCCTAAAGGAAAGGGCAGGCGGCATGGTATTCCCGGCTTTGCCGGCAGTCAACCGGGAATCGTTCGGAAGACAAAAATTTCAGGTCATAAAGGAAATTTTGATGCATTCCTTTTTTTTGAGAAAACATCCCTCCGTATCCCTCCTGATTCCCTGCCTGCTGCTGAGTACTTCCATCGCGTTGCTGTCCTGCGGACCTGTCCTCGGTGCGCAGTCCGCTGCCGACGAGGCCGCCGTGCGCGAGGCCGTGCGCCGGGAACTCCGGGAACATCCCGAACTGGTGCTGGATATCCTCAAAGAAAACAGCGAGACCGTTTTGGAAATAGCCCAGCAGGGCAACATGCTGCGCAGGCGCAAATCTCTGCTAGCTCAGTGGGAGCAGGACGTGAAGCAGCGCAAAATCGTTAAACTCGACGACCGGTCTTTCCGCGGCAAAGCCGACGCCCCGGTTACCATGGTCGTCTATTCCGACTTCACCTGCCCGTACTGTCGGCAGGCTGAATACGATGTGAGCCGGCTCCTGCAGAAATACGACGGCAAACTCCGTGTGACCTTCAAAGCCCTGCCCAAAGACGACCCGATTTCCGTTGCGGCCGCGAAATTTGCGACGGCTGCCTTCCTTCTCGACCCCGTCAAGGGTTGGGAGTTTCACGATGCGTTGTTCAACGGTTCGGAACAGTATGAGCGCGAAGGCGAAGAGTTCCTCAAAAAAACGGCTGAGAGCCTGGGCTACGATTTCAAAAAGCTCAAAAGCGAGACGAATGCGCCGGCGGTACAGCAGCGCCTTGATTTCGACAGCAAGGAGGCCGACAGCTTGGGCATTTCCGGCACCCCTCACTTCCTTATCAACGACCTCATGGTGCGCGGCGCGGTAGGCCGGGAGCTCTTTGAGGAGGCCGTGGAAACAGCCTTGCGCCATGTCGGAAAACAGTAATCGGGATTTGATGTTCTCTCCGGCTTTGCCCGTGTCCCCGGATTCACCGGTTTTTCGGACCTTGCCCATGTCCCCGGCTGTACCTCTCTTCCGTCCGCTGTCCTTGTCCCGGACTTTGACCGTGTCGCCTGCTCCGCATCCGGTGCAGGCCCCATCCCCGGCATTGCGCTCGTTGCCGGCTTTTCACATGCGGACCTTCGGTTGCCAGATGAACGCAGCCGAGTCGGCGCGTCTGGCTCGCATGCTGACGGCCGGCGGATTTCGTGAAAGCTCGTTTGAAGATGCCGGCATTTATATCCTCAACACCTGCGCCGTGCGCGACAAACCGGAACAGAAGGTCTACTCGGAACTGGGACGCATTGCCGAATATTGCAAGGCTCACGGGAAAAGGGACGTCTTGGTCTGCGTCGGCGGTTGCGTTGCCCGCCGAGCGGGCGACAGGATTATGAAGCGCTTCCCGCAGGTACGTCTGCTTTTCGGCGACGGCGTCTCCGGCATACCGGACGCCCTGACCCGTCTGACGGAAGACCCTCGTCTGCGCATAAGTCTGTCGGAATTCAGCGAAACTTACGAAGAATGTCTTGATCCTCTTTGCGACCCCGCGCAACGGGACGTTTTCGCCGTTCCGCCTTCCGTGTTTGTCGGTATTATGCAGGGCTGCGACAATTTTTGCGCGTACTGCATAGTGCCCTTCACGCGCGGCAGACAAAAGTCGCGCAAGGCTGAGAACATACTCCGCGAATGTCGTACCCTGGTTGAAGGAGGAGCGCGCGAAATCACTCTGCTCGGGCAGAACGTCAACGCCTACGGCCTGGACGGCGGCGGAGGCGGCATGAGTTTTGCCGAACTGCTGCGCGCGCTGTCGACGATGCCCGGCCTGCGGCGCCTGCGCTTCGTCACATCTCACCCCAAGGATCTCGCCCCGGAAGTCGTCGAACAGTTCGGCGACAACCCCGTGCTCTGCCCGCGCCTGCATCTGCCTGTGCAATCCGGGTCGGACACGATACTCAAGGCCATGAAACGGCGTTACGACACGGTCGCCTATCTGGACCTCGTTGACCGTCTCAGAAAAGCGCGGCCGGATATAGCCCTGACTACGGACGTCATCGTCGGCTTTCCGGGCGAAACGAACGAGGATTTTGAAGACAGCATGCGCTTGTTGGAAAGAGTGGGCTTTGCCGCCGCCTTTTCTTTTGTCTACTCGGACCGGCCCGGAACCCGTGCGGCCGGATTGCCGGACAAGGTCGGCCGAAGTACTGCTCTGGAACGTCTCGCCCGTCTGCAGGAGTATCAGGATCAAGTGTCGCAAAAACTGCTGCAAGCCCAAGTGGGAAGCGATTGCATTGTCCTGCTGGAAGGCAGGAGCCGCATATCGGAATTGTTGCCCGACGCGGGCGGCGGCGCGGAAGATTCCGGAAGTGCAGCGTTTTCAGCCGGCAGTGGAGAGGCCCCGTGCTCTTCTTTTCCGCAGCGTCAGCGAAGCAGGCCTTTTGACAGCGGTGAAGAGAGCGGCGGTGCGGGTAATTCAGGGAGTGATGTATTGTCCGGGAGCGGAGGAGGGCATGGCGGGGCATCGTGGGTCGGTCGCACGCCGCACGGTTTCATCGTCAATGTGGCGCCGGAAAACGGTTCGGACGCGCCCTTTACGCAAGGCGGGCTGCTTGGGGCTATGTTGCCCGTGCATATCGAATCCGCGGCACACCGTTCCTTGAAAGCCCGACAGGCGGGACGACCGTGTTGAACGCGACAGACAGGGAAGCGTTGCTTGAGGTGCGGGACTTGCGTCTGGGCTTCAGGCGGGACGGCGCGCGCGCAACAATCGGTTTGGCAGTGGACGGCATGAGCTTTTCTCTGCGACGCGGCAAGACCCTCTGTCTGGTAGGAGAGTCGGGTTGCGGGAAAACTGTTGCCGCCCTGCATCTTATGCGTCTTTTGCCTTCGCCTCCGGCCGGGATTCTCGGCGGTACCGTGCGTTTCAAGGGACAGGATTTGGGGACGCTGTCCGTAACGGAACTGAACAGCATACGCGGTGACCGGATTTGTATGATTTTCCAGGACCCCATGAGTTCCCTCAACCCGGTCATGCGCATCGGAGAGCAGATGAGCGAAGGGTTGCGCCTGCACAGGGGCCTGTCGGCGCGCGCAGCCGAAAAAGAAGCAGAGGCCGTGCTGGAACGCGTCGGCATGGCGGACCCGGCCGCCGTCGCCCGCGAGTTTCCGCACCGCTTGAGCGGCGGCATGCGCCAGCGCGTGATGATCGGCATGGCCGTGCTTTCCGGTCCGGACCTGATTATCGCCGACGAAGCGACGACGGCTCTGGACGCTGTGACCGGCAAACGCATTCTGGACCTGCTGCGTTCGCTTACGCAAAGTTCCGGTGTGTCTCTGCTCTTCATCACGCACGATCTCGGCATCGTAGCGCGCATTGCCGATGATACGGCCGTCATGTACGCCGGGCGTATCGTGGAGTACGGACCGACCGGCACGCTGCTGTCGAAGCCTGTACATCCCTATACCGTCGGACTGTTGCGTTCGAGTCCCGCGAACATTATGAGGAAAGCATCCTTCCCGGGTAATTCCCCGGCCGGCTCCGGGCAGAGCGCCGCCGCGTCGTTCAGCGAACGCCGCCGTCGACTTGCGGCCATACCCGGCGCGGTCCCCGGCATCTGGGACAGGCCCTCGGGGTGCGCCTTCCACCCCCGTTGCGCCTTTGCGACGCATCGGTGCAGGGAAGAAGACCCTCCGCTCCACGATGCGGGCGGCACATTCAGCCGATGCGCGGCTGGCGCGCATGCGGGGGACAGACCATGACTGAGATGCCTTTCCGATGCGGCCGGGTCGCCCTCATAGGGCCGCCCAATGCAGGTAAATCCACCTTGCTGAACAAGTATCTGGGCAGGAAGCTGTCCATTGTATCGCCTTTGCCGCAGACTACGCGCAATCGCATTACAGGTATTCTTTCCGACAAGGAAGCGCAGGTGATTTTTATCGACACTCCCGGTATTCACCAACAACGCGGCGGAACGCATCGCCTCATGTTGCGCGCGGCTTGGGATGCGCTCGACGGCGCCGATGTGCTGGGCGTGATCCTTGATGCCGACTTGTACGCGCGCAAGGCGGAGTTTCTCGAAAACGACCTGACACCGTTGCGCGCGCCCGTTGCCGCCGAAACCCGACCCGTCTTTGTGATTGCCAACAAAGTCGACCTGCTCGGCGACAAATCCCGCCTTCTGCCGCTCCTGGAGCGTCTGCACGAGCTGTGGCCCGAAGCCGGTCTGTTTCCGGTTTCCGCTGCGGACGGGGAAGGGTTGCCCGGACTCCTGGCGGCGATCAAGCTCGCCCTGCCCGAAGGTCCGCCCTGTTTTCCGGAAGATATGCTCTCCACCGCTCCTCTACGTTTCATGGCGGCGGAAATTGTGCGTGAAAAGCTCTTTCTCACACTCAGGCAGGAACTGCCCTACTTCACGACGGTGGCCATAGAAGCCTGGGAAGAAGACGAAGAACGCGATGCTGTGGAAATTCACGCGGTGATTAATGTTGCCAAGAGTTCGCACAAGGCGATGGTCATCGGCCGCGCCGGACGTAACATCAAGCAGACGGGGCAGGCCGCGCGATTGGAAATTGCGCAGCTTCTGGGTCGGAAAACGCACCTGCGGTTGTGGGTCAAGGTGAGGGACAGCCGGGCGGATGAGGCGGACTTCCTGCGCAGTTTCGGGCTTGTGCCCGAAGCGGAGTTGTGACGTGCCGGAACCGGCGGATTGCCTCGCCGTGCAAATTATCGGACGGTGTCCCATCAGAGCAGGCGTTGTTCAGGCAGGTGTTGTGACGTGTCGGAATTGACGGATCGCTTCGACGCCCTGAGGGAACGTCTGGAAAGGGTTGTCCTGCGTGCCGGGCGCGCACCCGGCAGCGTGACTTTGGCGGCGGTTTCCAAGACATACGGAGCAGCCGCCGTTGCGGAACTCGTCCGGCATCAGCGGATGCTGCCCTCCGACGTTTTTTGCGCAGAGCAGGCGATTTTCGGCGAGAGCTACATGCAGGAAGCGACGGCCAAGATGACGCAGGTCGCGGAACTGCTCGCGCAGGGCGATGCCGGGCCCGCAACGGCAGGACCGCGCCCTCTGCCGATGCCGGCGCCGGCAGCCGCAGGTGCGCCGGGCCTTGAGCGACAACAGTCCCCCTGGAACAGCAGCGGGCAAAACCCCGATGCCTCCTTGCAGCCGGGCCGGCATTGTATGGGGCAAAACCCGGAAGGCGCTCTGCTGCTGAGTTGGCATTTTATCGGCGGCCTGCAAAGTCGAAATGCCAAGGACGCGGTGGGACGATTTGCGCTGATACATTCTCTGGATTCCGTCAAACTCGCCGCCGCGCTGCAAAAAGCCTGGGAGAAACAGGCGGCGGCAGTGCAGTCCCGCGCGGACGGCACGGAATTTGCTGTTCAGGACGTACTGGTGCAGGTGAATGTGGGCCGGGAAGCGCAGAAATCGGGCGTGGACCCGGATGGGCTGGAAGATTTGTTGAACGC
>JAITDR010000116.1 GCA_031282465.1 Desulfovibrio sp. | reverse complement strand
TACGAAATTATCCCCGGCAAGGAAAAGGTCGTCGAAGACCTGAAAAAGGCGGCGGCCAAGGCCGACAACATTTTTCTGGCCCCCGACCCGGACCGCGAGGGCGAGGCCATTGCCTGGCACGTAGCCACGGTCATCGCGCCCGAAAGCGGCGGCAAGACGATTCAGCGCATCAGCTTCAACGAGATTACGCGCAGGGCCGTGGAAGAAGCCCTGCGCCGGCCCGCGCCCTTGAACGAAGACCTCTACGATGCCCAGCAGGCGCGCCGCATCCTGGACCGCCTGGTCGGTTACAAAATTTCTCCCCTGCTCTGGAAAAAAGTCAAGCGCGGCATCTCCGCCGGGCGCGTGCAGAGCGTCGCGTTGCGCCTGCTTGTCGAACGCGATGCCGAAAGAAAAGCCTTCGTGCCGGAAGAATTCTGGCAGTTCAGGGCCTTCCTGCGCGGAAAAGAGGGGCCGGCATTCCGGGCGGACCTGCACAAGGTGCAGGGCAAAAAGCCCCGCATTCCCGATGCCGCCGCTGCGGACGCCCTGGAAAAAACCATCCTCGGCGGGGACAAATCCCCCCTCTTTACGGTGGACGGCGTCGAGGTCAAAACGCGGGAAAAAACCCCGCCGCCCCCGTTTACCACCTCCACCATGCAGCAGGCGGCCCACCAGCGTCTCGGCTTCACGGCCAAAAAAACCATGAGCACCGCGCAGCGCCTTTATGAAGGCGTGGACATCGGCGACGAAGGGAGCAAAGCCCTCATCACCTATATGCGCACGGACTCCGTGCGCATTTCCGAAGAAGCCCGCGCCGCCGCCGAAGAGTATATCGTCCGCACCTTCGGCCCGGAATATTACCCCGCCAAGGCCCGGCGCTACAAAACCGGCGCGGCCGCCCAGGATGCGCACGAGGCCGTGCGTCCCGTGGACGTGAACATCGTTCCCGAATCCCTGAAGGGTGTGTTGCCCTCGGATCAATATCGACTGTACAGCCTGATCTGGACGCGTTTTACGGCATCCCAGGCCGCCGCGGCCAAAGTGGAAGACACTGTTGTCCTGGCCTCCCGCAACGGAGCCCAGTTCCGCGCCCGCGGCGAACGAGTGATCTTCCCCGGTTTTTACGTTTTTGCGCCCCAGAAAAGCGACGATGCCGTCGATCTGCCCCTGCTTGCGCCCGGCGCGACCCTGACCTTGGAAAAATTGGAAAAAGAGCAGAAGTTCACCCAGCCCCCCCCCGCCTACAACGAAGCCTCCCTGGTGCGGGAACTGGAAGAAAAGGGCATAGGCCGGCCCTCGACATATGCGAGCATCATCGCCACCTTGCAGGATCGCGACTACGCCTGCATCAAGGACAAACATTTCGATGTCACCGACCTCGGGCGCGTGGTCTGCGGACTGCTGACGGACAACTTCACCGAACTCATGGATATCGGCTTTACCGCCCAGATGGAGGAAAAGCTGGACAAGGTGGCCGAAGGCAAGGAAAAACGGGCGGCTTTGCTCGACGAATTCAGCAGGCGTTTCAATCCCGCGCTGGAACAAGCCGCCAAGACCATGAATTCCGTGAAAGGCGGCGTGCCCACGGGCCTGTCCTGCCCGGACTGCGGCAAACCCCTGCAGATCAGGTTCGGCAAAAGCGGGACCTTTATGGCCTGTTCCGGCTACCCCGAGTGCCGCTTCACCAGCGACTTTGCCCGCGACGACAAAGGGGTTCCGGCGCTTGTCGCGCGCGAAAAAGAAGAACGTGAAGTTGTCGGCAAGTGTCCGGAATGCGGCGCGGATCTGCTCGTCAAACGCTCCCGCACAGGCAGCCGTTTCATCGCCTGCTCCGGCTACCCGGCCTGTCGCCGTGCCGCGCCGTACACCACGGGCGTACCCTGCCCCGTGTGCGGAGAAGGTGAACTGGCGGAAAAAAGTTCGCGGCGCGGAAAAATATTCTACAGTTGCAGCCGGTACCCGGCCTGCGATTTCGCCATGTGGGATCAGCCGCTCAACGAACAGTGCCCGAAGTGCGGCTTCGGCGTGCTCGGCCTGAAAAAATCACGCGGCGCGACCTACATCGCATGCCCGAACAAGGGCTGCGGCTTCAAGCGAAACGCGAGCGAACGCGAATGATGTTGCCGTGAGCGGGAAAAAAGAACCGCCGGGTCTGATTGCCAAGAACAGGAAGGCCGGGCATTATTTTGAATTTCTGGAGTTCGTGGAGGCGGGGATCGCGCTTACCGGCCCGGAAATCAAGAGTATACGCGCCGGGGGCGTAAACTTTCACGATGCCTTTGTCCGCTTTCGGGGGCATGAAGCCTTTGCCGTCGGCCTGCATATCGCCCCTTACAAGCATGCCGGCTACGCGGAACAGGACCCGGACAGGGAACGCAAACTCCTGCTTCACGCACGCGAGATACGCAGCCTTGCCGCGGCCGTCGCGCAGCAGGGGCTGGCTCTGGTTATCGTCAACCTGCATTTCCGCGCCGGGCGGGTCAAGGTCGAGCTGGCTCTGGCCAGGGGCCGGAAGTTGGGCGACAGGCGGGAGCACCTCAGGCAGACGGCGGCGCGGCGTGATGCCGAACGCGACATGTCGGGGCGGGGTTGATTGTTTTATTTACGATGGATACAACTTTGTGCAAACCCCGCTGAAATAGCGGAACATTTCAGTCGCGTCACCTGAGTCGTAAAACTCTCGCAGCTTTTCGTTAAATTCTTCTGTTGTCTCTCTCAGAGCGATAATCGGATAATAACCCGCCGTCAAGAGCACGCCGTTCATCATCAGTGAGGCGGTTCGTTTGTTGCAGTCAAAGAAAAACTGCGTCCTGGACATGAACAGAAAAGCAGCCGTTGCCCGCTCTATGGGGCTTTCCATCTGCTCGCGTAAAAAAGAAAATCCCTTTTCAGCAAGCGACGGAAGTTCATCCACTGTCGGCGGGACGTGCGATACTCCGTGGATATGAACTTCTCGGCTCCTCAGCACGCCCCATTCCAGAGCCTCTTCCTTGCCGACAACGGCGTGAAGCTGCTTGGCGAAGTCCAGATCAAGGCGAAAGGTCGCATTCTTTACGGAATCAATCAATTGAGCTGCCGCATCGCCGAAACGCTTCACCTGACTCAACTGGTCGATGCTTATGCCGCCCACCGCTTGCCCCTGGAGAATGGTTTCCGTCTGCGGCAGGGTGGCAGGGTTGTTCTCAAAGACTCCCAAAGAGTTCCAGACAATCCCGGCCATGTTCTTTTTGAACATGAAAAGGGCCGGGTCCGGCCTGTTTTCATGCGGCAACGGAACATCTGTCGGCTCCCAGAAAAAACCGAGAGGTGATTCAAAAAGCCGTTTGTCCACTTTGGCTTCTCCGGCAACTATTTTTTACCGACAAATAAAGAATCGTTCTCACCACTCTACCAGAGGTCTGAAGCGGGCCGAGGCTTCATGATTCGCCGCTGCCGGGTGAGGCGGCCTTCTTTTTGCCGCCGGCGCTGCGGCGTTTCGCGGCGCTCAGTTCCGTCTTGCGCAAGCGGATGGAACGCGGGGTGACTTCCACCAACTCGTCGTCGGCCGCGAACTGCAGGGCGCGCTCCAGCGTCATGGGTCGAACCGGCGTGAGAATGATGTTCTCGTCCTTGCCCGCCGCCCGGAGGTTGGTCAGTTTCTTTTCTTTGGTCGGATTGACGTCTATATCGTTGTCGCGGTTGTGTTCGCCGACGATCAGCCCCTCGTAGACCGGGTCGCCCGGCTCCAGCATCATCACTCCGCGCGGCTCCAGGTTGTAAATCGCATAGGCCGTGGCCCTGCCGGGGCGGTCCGCCACCAGGGATCCGGTGAACCGCGCCGGAAAATCCCCCCTGTATTCCTCATAGCCGTCGAGATAGGCGTGCATGATCCCCGTGCCTCTGGTGTCGGTCAGAAACTCGTCTCTGAACCCTATAAGCCCGCGCGACGGCACGGAAAACTCCAGGCGCACGCGACCGGAGCCGTTGTTGGTCAGCGCGGTCATGCGCGCCTTGCGCATGGACAGCTTTTCCGTGACCAGGCCCATGAACGCCTCGTCGCAGTCCGCCAGCAAATGTTCGACGGGTTCCAGCACCTTGCCGTTTTCTTCGCGCAAAATAACCTGCGGCCGGCCGACGCCGAGTTCAAAGCCCTCGCGCCGCATCTGCTCAATAAGTATGGCCATCTGAAATTCGCCGCGTCCCATGACGACAAAACTCTCGCCGTCCCCGGAATCCCGCACCTGCACCGCCACATTGCGCAAGCTTTCCCTGTACAGGCGCTCGCGGATTTTGCCCGCCCGGACGATTTTTCCCTCCTGCCCGGCCAGCGGGGAGGTGTTGATGCCGAAATACATGGAGACCGTAGGCGCGTCCACGCGGATGCGCGGCAGGGCGCGGGGCGTATCGCGCGTACAGACGGTGTCGCCTATGCATACGTCGTCCGTGCCCGAGATCACGACGATTTCACCCGGAGGGGCCTCTTCGGCCTCTTCCAGGCGCATGCCCCGGTATACCTGGAGCTTGGCGATTTTCATCGGGTGACCGGCGCCCGCTGCGTCGATGCGGACCAGGGAATCGCGCGCCCGCACCGTGCCGTGCCGCACCTTGCCGACGGCCAGACGCCCCAGGTAGTCGGAATAGTCGAGGTCGGACACCAGCATCCGGAACGGCTCCGCCGGGTCGTACTCCGGCCCCGGTATTTCTTCCAGAACGGCATCAAGCAGGAGCGTGAGGTCTTTGCCGGGTTCATCGGGCGAACGCATGGCCAGCCCCTCCCTGCCCACGGCGTACAGCACGGGAAACTCAATCTGCTCCTCGCTCGCGCCGAGATCGATGAACAGGTCGTAGATTTCGTTCAACACTTCGGCGGGCCGCGCATCCTTGCGGTCTACCTTGTTGATGACGACCAGGATGCGCAGCCCCGCCTCAAGGGTTTTCCGGAGCACAAAGCGCGTTTGGGGCAGCGGGCCTTCCGCGGCGTCCACCAGGAGTATGGCTCCGTCCACCATGGACTGGGCGCGCTCCACCTCGCCGCCGAAATCCGCGTGCCCCGGCGTGTCGAGGATATTGATTTTGACGCCTTTCCAGAACACGGCGCAGTTTTTGGCGGAAATGGTTATGCCCCGTTCGCGCTCCAGTTCGTTGCTGTCCATGATGCGTTCATCAAAGGCTCTGCCTGCGCCGAAGACCCCGCTCAGGCGGAACACGGCGTCCACGAG
>JAITDR010000115.1 GCA_031282465.1 Desulfovibrio sp. | reverse complement strand
GGCGGCAGAAAAACGGCCGCCTACCTGAATCCGGCCCGCTCTCTGGGGATTGAGCAGCGCGTCGTCTTTATGGGGAAAACGGAGGATATGCCTGCATTCTACCGGGCACTGGACCTTTTCGCCCTCCCGACCTTTTCCGATGCCTGCTCCAATGCCGTACTCGAAGCGTTGGCCTCGGGATGCCGCACCCTGAGCAGTGCCGCCGACGGCGCCTCTTTTTTTCTGGACAGGGAAGCCGTACTGGAAGATCCCGCCGACGTGCAGGAACTGGCGCGGCGCATTACGCTCCTGCTCAGGAAACCGGCGCCCGCCGGGTTCAGCCCTCCGCCGGGTGTCGCTTGCGGTCTGGACGCCTTTATGGACCGGGTGGAACGCTTGCTTGAAGAATGCAAAAGGATTTGACTTATTTACTTTTGCATCTTAGGAAACTTACGTTATTGCCGATAAGCAGTGAAAGCATGCATAGCGGCGACAGCACGCACAGCATGTAAAGGAATGCCATGTCGGACAACACAAACGCGCCTTTGCCGAATTCCGCCGCTTCTCTTTTGCGCGCTCTCGGCCGGCCGGGCGTGTTGTTCTTGTGCGAAACGGGAGCCATGGGCATATTTCTGGCGCGGGGCATTATGCGTATGTTCAGTTCCCGCACACAGATACCCAAGATACTGCGTCAGGTGCGCGTTATCGGGGCCGGCTCCATGTTCCTTATTGTTTTCATCGGTCTTTTCACGGGCATGGTGCTGGGACTGCAGGGTTACTACACCCTGAGCATGTTCGGCGCAGAAGGATTTCTCGGTTCGGCCGTAGCCCTGAGTCTTGTCCGCGAGCTTGCGCCGGTGCTGACGGCCATCATGGTCACGGGCCGGGCCGGCTCGGCCATGGCTGCGGAAATCGGCGTCATGCGCATCGGCGACCAGATTGACGCACTGGAAGTCATGGACATCGACCCCATGGCCTACCTTGTCGCCCCGCGTATAACGGCCGCCCTGATCACCTTTCCCCTTCTGACCTCAATTTTCAGCACTGTCGGCATACTCGGCGGCTATGCCACCGGGGTGCTCATGCTGGGCATGAGCGGCGGCGTGTATTTCTCCCGCATAGGGAGCAGCGTGCGCTGGGCGGATGTGAGCGGCTGCCTGGGCAAATCCCTGGTCTTTGCCCTGATCGTCGTCGCCGTATGCTGCTGCAAGGGCTATTTCGCCCACATGCGCAAGGACGGCATGGGCGCCGAGGCCGTCGGCAACGCCACGACATCGGCGGTGGTACTTTCCTGCATCCTGCTGCTTGCGGCGGATTATGCACTCACCTCTTTCCTGTTGTAAGTCATGGAACGGCTCTGGGACATCGAATTTCAAAGCGTCGGCTTGGGGTACGGCGATACCGTCATACTGGACGACATTTCCGTTATCCTTCCGGGCGGGCGCATCAGCGCGGTGCTCGGCGGTTCCGGCGGGGGCAAGACAACCATGCTGCGCCATATCATAGGGCTGGCAAAACCCCTGCGCGGCAGGATACTGCTCGGCGGCAACGACCTTTTCTCACTTCCGGACAAGGCGTTGCGCGCGGCGCGCAGGCGCATGGGAGTGCTTTTTCAGGACGGCGCGCTGCTCGGACAGCTTACGGTGGCGGAAAACACGGCCTTGCCGCTCACCGAACACACGAGGCTCCCCTCGGCAACGGTCCGGGAAATCGTCCTGCACAAGCTGGCTCTGGTGGGGTTGGCCGATTTTGCCGACTACTATCCCTCGGAGTTGTCCGGAGGCATGAAAAAACGCGCCGGTCTGGCCCGCGCCCTGGTCACGGATCCTCCTCTGCTGCTCTGCGATGAGCCGACTTCCGGCCTCGACCCCATCAGCGCTGCGCAGATGGACGAACTGTTGCTGGACATGAAGGCGCGTTTTCCGAACATGACCATCGTGTCGGTCAGCCACGACATGGCCTCGGTCAAAAACATCGCCGACACCGTGGTCGTCCTGCACAACGGCGGCATAGCTTATGCGGGCAGCCTGGAAGGGCTGGAAAACGCGGATGATCCCTATTTGCGCCGCTTTATGGACCGTTCGCCCCCGCAGGCCGGGCAGGTCGACGACCCGCGCCTGCAACTGGCTGAGGGAACACGCAAGCTGATGCATGAAGCTCTCGGTTTTTAGAGGAGAAAACGTCGGTGAAAAAATACTCGCGGGAATTTTCAGTCGGTCTGTTCATGTTCGTCGGCCTGCTCTGTCTGACCTACATGACCGTAAAACTCGGAAAAATGGAAGTGTTCGGCAACGACGGCTACACGCTGACCGCCGGCTTCAGTTCCGTTGCCGGGCTCAAACCCGGCGCAGCCGTTGAAATCGCAGGCGTGCGCGTCGGCAGGGTTGCCGGAATCAGCCTGAACAAAAACTACGGGGCTTCAGTCACGATGTTGATGGACAAGGGCATTGAACTGAGCGACGACTCCATAGCTTCCGTAAAAACCAGCGGACTGATAGGCGACAAATTCGTCAGCATCTCGCCCGGCGGCTCTTCCGTCATGCTGCAAGCCGGCGGCGAGGTGACGGAGACCGAGTCTGCCGTGGACCTTGAATCCCTGATAAGCAAGTATGTCTTCGGAGGTGTAAAATGATGCGACATCGTACAATGATGCAACGTTTCACAATCATTGCGGCCGCGATGCTGTGCCTGGTCTGCCTGACCGCCTTCTCCGCCCCGGCTGCCGCCTCCGAAGCGCGCGACGCTCTGGAAAATACGATAAATCAGGTGCTGACGGAACTGAAAAAGCCCGCAATGCGCGATCCTGCCGGCCGCCCGGCCGTGCTGGCAAATATTGAGAAAATCATCAAACAACTTTTCAGCTTCGACGAGCTTTCCATGCGCACGGTGGGACCGAAATGGAAAAGCTTCTCACCGGAGCAGAAAACACAGTTCCGGACTGCTTTTGAAGGGCTGCTGCGGACGCGCTACCTGAACAGCATGGACGGCTACGACGGAGAAAAGATTACCTACACCGGGGAAACGGCGAGCACCAAGGGCGACAAGGTGGAAATACAGACTGTGGTGGAAAGCGAAGGGAAAGCCGTCCCCGTGGCCTATCGCATGCTGAAGGCCGACCGCTGGCTTGTATACGACGTCATCATTGAAGGTGTCAGTCTGGTGCAGAATTACCGTTCGCAGTTTCAGTCGATTCTTGATAAAGACGATGTCGACACGCTGATCCGTATGATCCGCCAAAAGACCGAAGAACTTGCGGCGGGAAAATCCGGGAGCTGACGCTGATGTTCAAAATTGTTGTCGCCGTATCCCTGCTTCTTCTGTTGCCCGCTCCCGGGCGGGACGCCTGCGCGGCGGAGTTTCCCTTCGGCGCGAAGCTGCTGGCGCCCGATCAGGACACCTACGAAACGTCCGGGGATGGTGGGCGCACGGCCGGCAGCGACCATCTGCCTTCCCTGGACGAAGACGACGCCTATGCGGATCAGGTCGGACGGATCATCGCCGACCCTCTGGAGCCTGTGAACCGCGTTTTTTTCGTAGTCAACGACCTTATTCTGGAGCATGCGGCCCGCCCCCTGTCCGCGGGCTATACGTTCGTCACACCGGAATTCATGCGCAAGGGCATCTCCAACTTTTTCTACAACCTGAATTTCCCGGTGCGTTTCGCGAACAATCTGTTTCAGGGCAAGCCGCTTGCGGCAGGTGTGGAAATGTCGCGCTTCATATTCAACACTACAGCCGGCCTCGGCGGTCTGTTCAATCCTGCCGGAAACATGGAGACGGTCGTGCCTGTCGGCGACGAGGATACCGGGCAGACCTTGGGCGTATGGGGAGTGGGCGAGGGGCTGTACATCGTCTGGCCGTTGCTGGGGCCCAAAACGTTGCGCGACACGGTCGGCCTGGGCGGCGACTACCTGCTCAGCCCCACCAC
>JAITDR010000101.1 GCA_031282465.1 Desulfovibrio sp. | reverse complement strand
CCCTCTGTTCCCCGGCTCCCTATCAGACCATGATGCACGAGTCGCCGGGTGACACCCCCATGCCGTCTTTGGAGGCCATGGGGGAAATCATGAGCCGGCTGCGGGCGGCGCTGTTTCCGGGATTTTTCGGCACTACGCGGGTTTCCCGGCATTCTCTGCATTTTCATATGGCCGCCAACCTGGATTCCATTTTTACCCTGCTGACCGAACAGATCCGTCGGGGCATCTGTTTCACATGCGCCGAAACGAAGAGTCTGCGCGCGAACTGCGGGTCGGAAGCCGAAGAAAAAGCTGCGGCGTTTCTCAAGGCATTGCCGGGCATTCGGGATATGCTGGCCGGGGACGTCAATGCCGCCTATGCGGGCGATCCGGCCGCGAAAACACCTGGAGAAACCATCTTCTGTTATCCGTCCGTAACGGCCGTGACGAATCACCGCATTGCCCATGCCCTGTACACGCTCGACGTACCCCTGATCCCGCGCGTCATCAGCGAAACGGCACATTCGGCCACGGGCATAGACATTCATCCCGGCGCAAGCATAGGCGAACGTTTTTTTATTGACCACGGTACCGGGGTCGTAATCGGGGAAACCAGCATTATCGGCAGCGGCTGCAGGCTGTACCAGGGCGTGACCTTGGGATCCATTTCCTTCGACAAGGATGAAGAGGGGATGTTGGTCAAGGGCCTGCCCCGGCACCCGATTCTTGAGGACGACGTCACCGTGTATGCCGGAGCGACCATTCTGGGTAGAGTGACGCTGGGCAAAGGCTCGGTCATCGGCGGAAACGTCTGGTTGACGCGCAGCGTACCCCCCGGATCCTTCATCACACAAGAATCGTCCGACAACGGGAGTGCGTGAAGCGTTCCCCGAGGTTGTCGTCGTTATTTTTGCAAGCGGGGCAGTATTGTTCCGATGCAAAATCAAACGTATCTTTATGTTTGATTTGGAATTCGAATTACTCGAAAAAACAAAACAAGGAGCAACAGATGGGCGACGGGTTTCCCATTCCCTATGAAGAACGGTATTTTGAAAATTTCAAACCCGGCACGGTGTTCGAGTTCAGCGAAACGGTCGGCGTGTCCGAAGAAGAAATTATAGCCTTTGCGGAAAAATATGACCCCCAGTTTTTTCACACGGACCCGAAAGCGGCTGAAGAGAGCAGTTTTCGCGGGCTTATCGCAAGCGGTGCGCATACCATCAGCTTGACCTTCGGACTGGTTGTCAGAAATGTCATCGCGGGCAAGACTTCATGCGGTTCCCCGGGCATCGATGAAGTTCGCTGGCTTAAGCCTCTGCGCCCCGGCGACGTCCTGCGCGTCCGTCTGACGGTCCTTGATGCGGTGCCGTCTTCCTCCAAAAAAGACCGAGGCAGCGTGAAACTTTTTGCCGAAACCATCAATCAGAAGGGCGAGGTGGTGATGAGCTACAAAGGGATCAGCATCTTCCTGAAACGCCGGCCGGGCTGAGGCGGGATTCATCCCGCTTTGCGGGTTGCGGCACGGAAGGCAGCGCGGGCGCGGCAGGTGCGGTTTCTACCCTGCCGTTTGGCGGCATACAGGGCGCCGTCGGCGGCGCTCAGAAGCTCCTCCCGCGACAAGGTCTCTGTCGGGCCTATGCCGGATACGCCGAAGCTTATCGTGAGACGCAGGGGTACGCCGCCTTCGGCCGTAAAAACGTGTTCCGCCGTTCTTATACGGATGCGTTCGGCCAGGGAGGCGGCCTCATCGGCGTCCGTGTACGGAAGCAGTATCACGAATTCCTCGCCTCCGTAGCGCGCGCAGCAGTCTGTGCTGCGTATGCCGCCCGTGAGCAGCGCCGCGACTTCCCGCAGCACGGCATCGCCCGTTCTGTGCCCCCATGTGTCGTTGACCCGCTTGAAGTGGTCGACGTCCGCCATCAGAACGGACAGGGGACGGCCGTGGCGCGAAAGGCGCTGCATTTCGTCCCCGAGAAGTTCTTCGAAGTGTCTGCGGTTGCATATGCCGGTCAGGACGTCATATTCCGCGCGCATACGCATTGCGGCGAACTGTTCGGCGTTCCTCAGGCTCAAGGCCAGATGCCGGACGGCGAAATCCAGGGCCGAAGCGCGGTCGCGGTCCAGCACATGCGCGGCGTCCGTGAGCAGCAGGAGGCAGCCGAGGCTTGCTCCGCCGGCGACCAAAGGGAGGCAGAGCGGAGCGGCAGTTCCCGCGGGGCGGTCCGGTGTTGCGGCATTGCTCAAGGGCAGGGCGCGAATTTTGCCGGTTCTGTACGTTGCTCCCGGCACGGCGGCAGCGACGTGCTCCTCAAGCAGATCGCGGCAGACGGCGAAGTCCGCGGAATTTTCCTTGAGCCCGACATACAGGGAAAGCGTTTTTTCTCCGCCCGCGCCCGTCTCCACCAGTGCCGCATGCGCGGAATGCACCGGCAGCAGTTTGCCGAGATGGGCAAAGGCGTTTTGCAGCAGATCGCCGGTGTTCAGATTCTGCCCGACGGCGGCGAGAAAGTCCGTCAGAAAACCGAGGGCGAGCGTTTTACGCCGCAAGGTTTTGCGCTCAAGCAACAACGCTTCGGTGAAACGATCCGATGCCAGACGGGCGGCGCGACTCTCAACGGCCCGGAGCATGATTGCGGAAACCCGCTCCACGTCCAGGGGCGGACGCAAGACTTCTTTGATGCCGTAATCGCAGGCTCTGTCGAAATCCTTCGGACCGTAAACCGCATCAAGCAGCATGACTATTTCCGCAGGATAGCCGTATGAAGACAACGCTTCGGGCAAACGGCTCATATCCCGGCAGCAGGCCGCCGATATCCAGACCACATACGGGGCGGGTCCTTTATCGCTCATGTTTGCCGCGCTCGCCACATCCGGATGGAGAATCAATTCTCGTCCCTCGCCCAAAAAGCGGCGCAGGAGTTCGGCTTGTCCGTTTGAAAGCCCTATGCCCCAACTGATTATACGTGCTTTGTGCTGTAACATGTGCGTTATCCTTTATATGGAGTGTCCTTGCGTCCGCAATCCGTAAAGCCGTAACAGACGTTTTGCAGGACGGAATTTTGAGCAACTTGTCTCGCGAATTTGCCCGGTTACGGCGAACAATGTCGACTTGCGGCCGTCACGGGGATTCATCTGTACGTTGTTTTGCTCAACTTGAGCATCGTGAGGGAGACGGTACTTCCCTGAACAACGATTCTGTATTGCCGCGTTGTCTGCACGACTGGAATGCAACAGGCGTGCCAAAGAGGAAATACTTGTATTGAAGCGGGTACGGTTGGAGAGCGACGTTTTTTTGACGGATTGATGCACACAGCTTTGCCCTGTCCCGGGAACTTGCCGTCCGGGCAATATCCGTATAGTACAACACGGCAACGGCGTTGATTCCTGCCGGCACGGTATGCTTGCGCGCTGCACCGGCTCCGGAAAGGACATGATGACGATTGTGCATCGGGATCGGGAGGAAGAAGGCTTTTCAGCAGCCTTGAGCGCGGGCTTGTCGCCCCTTGCCGGGCCCATGGACGGTGACGACGCGTACGCCCTGCTCGGCAGCCGTTGTTTGCCTCGGAGTGATCCGACGCCGGATTTTTTTCGCAATCCGGCCTACGCCGGGTGCCTTCTGCTGTGGAGAGAGCGCGGCGGGCTTGATGCGTACGGCCGCGCAGCCCGTATCGTTGCTTCATGTGCGGGCGGGGAAAAGGCGGGTTTCCCGCGCGGGCTTGATATGCCTGCCGCATGTTTTCTCGCCGGTAAGTGTTCCTCCGCCTTTCATCTTGCTTGGCGGCTTTCCCGTGACGGCTTGTTGCCGGTGTGGGGGAGCGTGCTTGCCTCCTGCCAGGAAGCGGGCTACGGGCAGTTCCGGCGCGGTTGGCATTCCCCGCGCGGCAATCTGCATGTCTGCTTCCGTCTGCCTGCGGACCCGCTGTTCAGGGGCGATACCGCAGCGGTCGCACTCGGCCTGCTGGTCTGCGGGGAATTTCGGAAACTGGGGTTTCCCTTGTCCTTGAAATGGCCGAACGATTTGCTTGTGGAGCAACGTGCCAAGGTCGGGGGGATGCTTGTGGAGGAACGGGACGGGATCATTACGGCAGGCTTGGGAGTCAACACGGCCGAGGCTCCCGGCGCGGAACTGCTGCGCGATGAACACGCCCTTCCGGCCGCCGTACTCCCGCGGCCGGCCTCGGCCGGGTATGCCGGCGGCGCGGCTGTGCCTTTTTACCTGTGGCGGATGCTTCTCGGCGGCCTTATCGTCACTTGCGGCGCCGGGGCCGGACAAAGGACCCTGTCCGAACTTGCCGCCGCGTCCTCGTGCCTGCCGGCAGAGGCGGGATCAACCGGCCTGCTTTAGGCGGGGGATGTATACAACCCCTCGTGCCTGCCCGCAGAAACGGGATAGCGGGTAAGGGCGGATGAAGAGTGTCCGGCATCAACGGCGATGCGTATCCTTGGGTGCGCCGGCAACGGGAGCCTGTTGCCGTGCCCGGATGACGGGAATGAGCGGAAATTTTTCACCGGCTGCGTGTCGTTGCGGGAGAATGTACGGTATGGGGATCAAGACCTTTGACGCGGTAGTGCAGGAGCTGAAGGGCAAGGCCATTCTTGTGGCCAACCGGGGAATCTCTGCAAGGCGTATCTGCCGGTCCATACGCGAGCGTTTCGATGCCGTGGCGGTGATGAGCGCCACGGATATAGACAAAACCGCCCCGGCCGCCTCTTCGGCGCAGGAGTTGTTGCTGCTCGGCCCGGACCCGCGCGCCTATCTCGACATCAAACGTATTGCGGAACTTGC
>JAITDR010000049.1 GCA_031282465.1 Desulfovibrio sp. | reverse complement strand
ATGTCGTCGGTGTTTTGCAGCAGATAGCCGAGGGAGCGGCGCGCAACGGCAAAGTCTTTTTCCGAGACGCATTCCCTGCCTTCCAGAATGACGCGGCCGCCGTCCGCCTTGATCAGCCCCGCGCCTATGTGCAGCAGGGTGCTTTTGCCGCTGCCGTTTTTGCCCGTCAATCCCAGGCGTTCGCCTCTTTCGAGACGCAAGTCGGCCCCGTCGAGCAGGGGCGTGTCCTTGCCCCGGTAAGTGAAACGCAGGTCTTCAACCGCGAAAGGCGGTTCCGTAAACCTTGTCGCGGCGTCCTGCCCGCCGGGATGCGTCTCCGGTTGCTTCGCAGACCCTGCTGCAGCGTCCTGTCTGCCGGGACGCTTTTCCGGCTGCTCCGCACGACACCCGGAGACCTCTGCGCCGGGTAAGCTCCGTGTCATGCCGATGCGTCCCCGGCGCATATCTCTTCGTCCGTCAGGTAGCATGCCGGGTCTTCGGCCCAGACGTCGCCGTAGCGGGCCTCGGCGCGGGCGCGGAAATTGCCGCCGCAGATGCTCAGAAAACGGCAGCGCGCGCAGCGTCCGCCCACGCGGGTCTTTTTGTCCTTCAAGGCCGCCAGAAGCGGAATCCCCGGATCGTCCCAGATCTGCGAGAAGGGACGTTCCAGCACATTGCCGAAGCTGTGCAGCCGCCAGAACTGGTCCGCATGCACCTGCCCGTCCCAGGAAATACAGCCTATGCCCCGGCCAGAACTGTTGCCTTCGTTGTACTGAAGCAATTCAAACACCTCGGCGGCCCGCACGGGATTTTCGCGTTGCAGGCGCATCCAGATGTAGGGACCGTCGGCATGGTTGTCCACGGTCAGCACTTCTCTGGGTTTGCCCTGATCGAAAAGTTCCCTGGTGCGGTCCATAATCAGGTCGAGCGCGGCGCGTGTTTCGGCATGATTCAGGTCTTCCTGCATCAGTTGCGAGCCGCGTCCGGAATAGACAAGGTGGTAAAAACAGATGCGCGGGATGTCCCGGTCGCGGATAAGGTCGAAAAGCAGAGGGATTTCGCCCGCGTTGCGTCTGTTGACGGTAAAACGCAGGCCGACCTTCAGGCCCTCCCCGCGACAGTGCTCCACGCCTTGCAGGGCCTTGTCGAAGGAGCCGCGCGCGCGGCGGAAGCGGTCGTGCACCTCGCGGCCTCCGTCCAGGGAGATGCCGACGTAAGAGAGGCCGACGCCTTTGAGTTCGCGGGCCTTTTCACGGCTTATGAGCGTACCGTTGGTGGAGATGACGGCGCGCATGCCCTTGGATACGGCGTATGCGGCGAGTTCGGCGAGGTCGTCGCGCACCAGAGGCTCGCCTCCGGAAAACAGCATAACCGGCGCGCCGTAGGCGGCGAGGTCGTCAATCACGGCTTTGCCCTGCTCTGTGGAAATCGCATCGCCGCCGGCGGTATCCGTGGCTTGGGCGTAACAGTGCACGCAGCGCAGGTTGCAACGGCGGGTCATATTCCAGACCACAACAGGTTTTTTGTCTTCGGAAAACTGCAGCAGATGGGAGGGAAGCTCTCCCGCTTTGCGCCCGTAGCGCAAAGCGTCCGAAGGCTCCACCTGCCCGCAGTACAACTTGGAAATGCCGATCATGTACGCTCCTCCGAAAGTGTACTGCCGATGTGAAAATCTAACGGCAACACTGCGTTATTCTTTTTGCCGAGGTGCTCTCCACCCGAACTCCCCCGGCAGGCCGGCCTGAGCAGGCGCGATGTCGCGCCCCGCAGTAGACAGGATGTCCCGATTGTCTTTATACCTGTTGCGCGGGCTTGGCAACAAAGGGCGCGGGCGGCGGGGGCGTCGAGGGGAGCTTGCCGTGCGGGACGGAGCGGGGTATAAGGAAGTCCGCATGGGTATCCGGAATCTGAAGTAAGGAGATGCAGGTGAACAGAGAGGAAATTTCGGCGGCGCGACCTGCCCCGGTCGGGTTTCCCGATGATGCGGACCTGCCGCGCCGTCTGCCCTTTACCAAGATGCAGGGACTGGGCAACGACTACATCTATGTCGAGGAATTTGAAAAAAAACTCGCCCGCCCCGCCCCCTTGGCCGTTGTCGTCAGCGACAGGCATTTCGGTATAGGCGCGGACGGTCTGGTACTCATAGGCAACGCGTCCGACCCTTCCGAAGCCGATTTCCGCATGCGCATCTTCAACGCCGACGGCTCGGAAGCCGAAATGTGCGGCAACGCGGCGCGTTGCGTCGGCAAATACCTGTATGAAAAAGGTTTGGTACAGACCGATACCTTCCGCCTGGAAACCCTGGCGGGCGTGCGCCCGGTCACGTTGTTCACCGAAGGACGGCGCGTCACCCGCGTAAGCGTCGCTATGGGCCGCCCGCGCCTGGACCCCGCAAGCCTGCCCATGTACGCCGAAGGCGACAGTTTTATAGACAGAGAAATCATCGTCAACGGGCGCCGCTACCGCGGTACGGCCCTTTCCGTGGGCAACCCGCACATGGTGGTCCCCGTTCCGGGACTGGACCAGCTTGATCTGCAGGCTGTCGGCCCCCTTTTCGAACACCACGCGCTCTTTCCCCGCCGCGTGAATACCGAGTTCATCCATGTGCTCGACCGCAACCACATCCGCATGCGCGTCTGGGAACGCGGTTCCGGCGAAACCATGGCCTGCGGCACCGGCGCCTGCGCGGCGGCCGTCGCCTGCGTCCTGAACAAATGGACGGAGCGCACAATCTTCGTCCGCCTGCCCGGCGGCGAACTGGAAATACA
>JAITDR010000016.1 GCA_031282465.1 Desulfovibrio sp. | reverse complement strand
TGCGCAAATGTATCGAACGCGCGGCCGCCCGCGACGGCTTCGCCCCCGACGACTTTTACCTCGCGAGCCTCTCCGCGCGCACGGTCGTCTACAAAGGCATGATGCTGGCAGGCCAGATGCCCGGCTTCTACCCGGATCTGGCCGACGAAAGCGTCGTCTCGCCCTTTGTCGTCATGCACCAGCGCTACAGCACCAATACCTTCCCCTCCTGGCGTCTGGCCCACCCCTTCCGCTGTCTGGCCCACAACGGCGAAATCAACACCATACGCGGCAACCGCAACTGGCTGACGGCGCGCGAACCGGGCCTTGCCTCGCCGCTGTTCGGCCGGGACATGGAGAAACTGTTTCCGCTCATCGACGCCGACGCCAGCGATTCCGCGAACCTGGACAACGCGTTGGAACTGCTCATGCGCGGCGGGCGCGCGCCCGACCACGCCACTGCTGTGCTCATTCCCCAGGCATGGGGCGACAAATACCCCATGGGACCGGACCTGCGCGGTTTTTTCGAGTTTCATGCCGGTCTTATGGAACCATGGGACGGTCCGGCCGCCGTGGTGTTCACCGACGGTTTCCGGGTAGGGGCCTGCCTGGACCGCAACGGCCTGCGCCCGGCCCGCTATGTCCGGACCGACGACGGCCTGTTGGTGCTGGCTTCGGAAGCGGGCGTACTGGACATCCCACCGGACCGGGTGGTGATGAAGGGCGCCTTGCGCCCCGGCCAGATGCTCCTGGCCGATCTCGTGTCCGGGCGGCTGATTGAAAACGTGGAACTGAAAGGGCGTCTGGCTCGGCGGCAGCCCTATCGCCGCTGGGTGCAGGAAAACCGCGTGGACATCCCCGGCTTTTTCACCGTGGACACCGAGTTCACCCAGAGCGTCCGCGGCCTGGCCTTCCTGCAAAGCCTTTTCGGCTACGACCGCGACGACCCGGACATCCTCCTGGGACCCATGGCTGAAAAAGGCGTGGAACCCGTCGGCTCAATGGGCGCGGATATCCCGCTTTCCGTGCTGGACAGGCGTCCCCGCTCCCTGTTTTCCTATTTTCGCCAGCAGTTCGCGCAAATCACCAATCCGCCCATAGACCCGATCCGCGAAGCTCTGGTCATGTCCCAGATGACCTTTATCGGCTACCAACCCAATATTCTGGCTGAAGAACCGCGCCAGGCCCACCTGATCAAACTGCGTTACCCCGTGTTGTCCAACGGCGATTTGCGCCGCTTGCGCGAACAGCGCACGGAAGGCTTCGCCTGCCGCACCGTGGAAAGCCTGTTCAGCCCTGACCCCGGCAAAAAGCCCGGTCTGGCTCTGGCCGACGCCCTGAGCCGCCTGGAGCGGGAATGCGCCGAGGCCGTGCGGGAAGGGGCGGGCATCATTGTGCTTTCCGACCGCAAGGCCGATGCGTCCCATCCGCCCGTGCCCGCCATGCTGGCCGTAGCCGCCGCGACCCGCGCCCTGCGCGAGAACGGCAGCGTGCGCGTCGGCCTTATCTGCGAAAGCGGAGAAGCCCGCGAAGGCACGCACATGGCCATGCTGCTCGGCCTCGGCGCGTCCGCGGTCAACCCCTGGCTGGCCTTTGAAACCGTCGGCACCATGGCCGCGCGCGGCGCCCTGCCCGGCCTGACCCCCGCCGGGGCCGTCGAAAACTACGTCAATGCCCTGTGCGCCGCCCTGCGAAAAATCATATCGAAAATGGGCATCTCCACCCTGCGCAGTTATCGGGGGGCCTGTATCTTTGAGGCCGTCGGGCTGGGCGAAGCTTTGGTCAACACCTATTTCCCCTTTGTTTCCTCGCGCGTCGGCGGCGTGGGACTGGACCACATCGAGCGCGACGCCCTGCGCAGGCGCGATGCCGCCCTTGAGATACAGGACAGGGAAGGCGCCGCGTCCCCGGCCTTCGACGCGCCCGGCGGGGACGACCTCGCCCCGGACAAACCGGAAAACGTCCTGCCCGTCGGCGGCGCGTACCGCTACCGCCGCGACGGCGAAGGGCACCTCTGGACCCCCGAAAGCATCACCCTGCTCCAGCGCGCCGTGCGCGCCGACGACCGCGAAGCCTACAAGGCCTACGCCGCCCTGATAAACTCGCCGCCCGGACAGCCCTTTACCCTGCGTCACCTGCTGCGTTTCGTCCCAGACCCCGCCCGTCCCCCTCTGCCCGTGGACGAAGTGGAACCCGTGGAAGACATCATGCGCCGTTTCGTGACCGGGGCCATGTCCTTCGGCTCCCTGTCCAAGGAGGCGCACGAAACCATGGCCCTGGCCATGAACAGCATCGGCGCGCGCTCCAACAGCGGCGAGGGCGGCGAAGACAGCGCCCGCTATAAGCCCCTGCCCGACGGCCGCTCGGTGCGTTCCGCAATCAAACAGGTGGCCAGCGGCCGCTTCGGCGTTACCCTGGAATATCTGGTCAATGCCGACGAACTGCAAATCAAGATTGCCCAAGGGGCCAAACCCGGCGAGGGCGGGCATCTGCCGGGGCACAAAGTGAACGGCGAGATAGCCAGGGTGCGCCATGCCACGCCGGGCCTCAGCCTGATTTCCCCGCCGCCGCACCACGACATCTATTCCATAGAAGACATCGCCCAGCTCATTTACGACCTGCGCCAGGCCAACGACGCCGCGCGGGTTTCCGTAAAACTGGTTTCCGAAACCGGCGTGGGCACCATAGCCGCCGGCGCCGCCAAGGGCATGGCCGACACCGTCCTGATTTCCGGGTTCGACGGCGGCACGGGGGCCGCACCCCTGTCCTCGATCATGTATGCCGGATGTCCCTGGGAGATCGGTCTGTCTGAAACGCAGCAAACCCTTGTGCTCAACAACCTGCGCGGCAGGGTCCGCCTGCAGGTGGACGGACAGCTCAAGACCGGGCGCGATGTGGCCGTCGCCTGTCTGCTGGGCGCCGACGAATTCGGGTTTGCCACGGCCGTGCTGGTGAGCATGGGCTGCATCATGATGCGCAAGTGCCACACCAACGGCTGCCCGGTCGG
>JAITDR010000013.1 GCA_031282465.1 Desulfovibrio sp. | reverse complement strand
GCTTCACCGTCAGCCTCACGACTGCCGGCGCATGACTCGGGGTCAGAGTGGTTGGCTACTCCTTCTCTGTGGGGTTTCTACCACCCCTACCTCCTGACGGTTTATGCCGTCGCACCACCAAAGAAATTTCTCACAAAGTCCCATGATGTCGAGACGACGTCTGAGACAAAGCTTTTTTTGGCACAGTCATTCCTACTGCGCGGCGTACAAAAGTGACCCGACAGTGCGCATGATGTGCATGTAAAATGACCTACCTTAAGTCGCGCAATACGATCCGTAAGGTTCTGCGTAGTAAGGTGACAAGCTTTTCTTATCAGCACCGCGAGCAGAGTGATCCCCTTCTTGGACATTGTATGCCTGCGGAGGTTGTTCATTTAATAGGATAAAAATTGAAAAACCAACGATATGCCGGCAGGACGTCTGTGAAACTTCATCCGAAACTCAATCCGTATCGTTCCGCAAGCCGATGCTGATTGACACGCGCCACATGTATGCGCCTGCCTTTCTCGTCCGTAAAACAAGCTCCGGTCTGCTTGAAACGGAACGGCGTATGCGCTTCCTTACATTGGCGATGCAAATCCAGCACCCATCGGAAATCGCAAACCCTCGCCCCGTCGCCTGACTCACCCCCGACAATGATCTCATCAATACCCGACAGATGCCGGCTGATATCCATATGCCCCAGAATCGGCTCCACAATAACCACGCGATGCCGGATAGGCAAAGCGGTGAAGGTCGGAAGCCGCTTGTCGGCCATAGCCTGGTTTTCCGCTGTGCAAGCCACCGTCACATTGGCGTAGCCGTCGCCCCAGTCGGCGGGCGCGCACTCCTGAAAGCGATGGATCCTCTTGGTCGGGATGAAGAAACGCAGATCCTGCCGAATACGGACGGCTTTCCACGCCTCAGCGCGATACGGGTCCGCGTCTTCAAGAAAAAAGTCGGAAGAAAAACAGGTATACACATACCCGCCGTCAGGCTGAAGTTTATACTCTCCCTTGTTCTTGCCTCCGCGGTATGCAGCCAGAGGCAGCAGATATGAATCAGTCAGGGAAAAAACAGAAGGGTCGCGCCCGAACCGGGCGTCCATACGATAGACATAACAGTTCAGACAGCCGGGGCTGAATTTGCGGCAGCCGTGCCAAGGGTTCCATTTTGTCGACATTACACCCCGCGTCGACCGCTTTTCTTGATTATAGTGTATGCACCCATTCAAAGCAAACCGACGGGGCCGCAATCCCTGATCCTGTGACATTTTCAGGTATTGTAAGCGCCCTCGTCGTCGGCATCGTCATCTTCTTCGCCCACAACTTCACCCGGAAGCGCGAGCTTTGGTGTGTTATGTATTTTATAATCCGCTTTGCCGAGTATCCGCTTTGTCTTTTCGAGCGGATACGGAGTATCGTCCCAACGGCAGAATTCCACGGTTTTCACCACAGCCTCCCGTTCGTAATTGTTGTCGCCCGCAGGCACAATGACGCGGTCTCCGACGGCAATCCGCAGGTCGGTAGTGCGGTAGTGATAAATTTTGCCGCCCTTGGAAACCTCCACGCCGCAGTATTTCACCTCGCCTACCCTCATCGCGTTCATAAAACCGCTCATGTTCACGATTTCGCCGAACATGAAAAGGCCCAGAAAACCCCTGACGGCCGAGATTACTTTCCCCCACGGCTCTTCAGGAATATGAACACGGTCGTAATTTCCGCGCCGTCGCACCGTTGTTTCATCGGAGCGGGAGGCGACAAGAGTATACCTGTAGGTGCCGTGGGGCGATTTTTCGTCCGTTTCAAGCCAGCCTTCAGCGGCGAGAGCCTTTCCGGCTTCCTCCAGTATCTGTTCGACTGCGTCTACTTGAAGCGTCCCATTGAACGTGTAATGGTGGGTAATGTCGCCGAAGGAGTCATGATGTTCACGTATAAACAATTCCTTCGCCGAGATTTCAAGGCTCTCTTTGTGAATGTCTCGCTCAACATCTATTCTAAACGCGACAACATCGGCCCTTTCCTGTTCCGCTTCACGCGCGTCGTCAATTTCTTTCAGCCTGACGAGCCATTTTTCCAATATTCCCTCACGGGCAAACGTTTCAAAAATGCCGTTGCTGAAGTGGTCGGCCCGCAGAACAGCCGTCACAAGTGCAAGAACAGCGATTTCGTCGAGTTTGCTTACATCGGCATTCCTAAGTGATGCCTCTTTCCATTCAAGTCCGTTCTTTTTCAATATGTCGACATATTGCTTCAAGCCGTACTCGTCGTTCATCTTCAAGAAAACATAAAACTCCGCCTCAAAGCTGTACGCCATACCGGGGTCTGTCGTCTTTCCTGTATATTTTGTTATGAACTTCAGCTTTTGCGGCTGATAGACGCTCTTGACGTATTTCTTCCATGCCGCGTAGATACCGCGCAGTTCGGCATCCAAAAACTTCATTGCAGCCTTTTCAAGCGATCGGTCAATGCCGTAATACGCCTCGGCAATACTGCCCGTTACGGCGGCAAGCGTGTCGCTGTCACCACCGATGCTGACGGCGTTGCGGACAGCATCCTCAAAGGTTACGGCTTCGAGGAAGGCAACTATTGCCTGCGGCACTGTCTCCCGGCAGGTTTCATTAAACCGGTAGGTTGTCCGAATGCCGTTGAGCGTGAAGTCAAGGGGATAGTAGTCGTTATCGATACGCTCCCGGATTTCCTTTTTTGTTGAGCCTGTTTTCGCCATATAGACGGCCACAGCTACGGCTTCCGCGCCCTTCAGTCCTTCAGGGTGATTGTGCGTGACCTCCGTCACGATTTTGGAGAGAAATTTCGCTTCATCTTCGGTTTCAGCAATGAAACCGCAGGGCGAAACCCGCATGGCGGCGCCGTTGCCAAAGCTGTTATAGGGCCGCGGGTCGTCACTGAATATCCAATTGTTGAGCATCCTTCCGAAACCGCAGTCGGGATATTTTCGGCCGATTTCCTGCATATACTTGACGGCATTGTGACTAAGCAACGACTCGTCAAACCGGCTGTCGGCGCATTCCATAATGGCCTTGGCCACGGCGAGCGTCATAATGCCGTCGTCGGTAACGAAGCAACCATCCGCAAAAAAGTCGAAATTTTTACTGCGATGATTGTTGAATTCAAAACGCGAGCCTACAATGTCGCCGACAATTGCTCCAAGCATAGGTTACATCTCGTTTGTTTGGTCGTTGGTAATGACGGTAAATTTGCGTTTACGCATTTTCGGCTTGGTCAAATCGTAGCTTTCGTCAATCATCTCCTTCACGACATCATCAGGGACAGTTCCATCCAGAACTATACTGTTCCAGTGGACTTTGTTCATATGATATCCTGGAATAACCGACGGGAACGCGTTGCGCCGGTATAAGGCATTGAACGGCTCCGATTTAAGGTTCAACAACTCACAATCACCGTGTTTCAGAAACAAGGCGAAGATACGGCGATTCCCTCCGTGGCGCAGCACAGCGGTTTCATCATGGAATGGATAATCTTCGTAAGCGCCCGCGTACGTCAGGCAGTGTCGGAGAAATTTTTTACGAAGAGCAGCACTCCTGCGCTGTTGCTTGCTGTTTCCGGTGCCGTTCATCATTGCCCAATCAACTTCATCTGATATGTACTGCGCTGATGGAAAGTACGTTCAAGCCGGATGAACCGAAATGCCGAGCAACAACGTGCTTGACATAATGCATGAATCAACACTATTTTATTAAAAATGTCCAGCCTCCCCTGAGTGCTGCCCCTTTTCTCCTTGCCCTCAACTCAGCCGTTTCAGACCGTAAAGGAAATTTTGATGAACGACAGCACCGCGGAAGGCGGGCGGAGAGACGCCGCCCGAGGCTGCCCGTCCGCGCCCAAAATCAGTCTGATTGTGCCCGTATACAATGAAGAAGACAATATAGCGCCGCTGGCGGAGGAAATCCGCGCCGCCATGTCGCGTATTGAAGATACCTGGGAACTGTGCTTCGTCGATGACGGAAGCACGGACCGCAGCCTGGAAGCCGTAAAGGCGGCGGCAGCAGCCGATCCCCGCATACGCTACATCGCCTTTGACGCAAACTGCGGACAGACCGCCGCCCTGGCTGCCGGCTTCATGGACGCGGCGGGCGACATTCTGGTTACCCTTGATGCCGATCTGCAGAACGACCCGGCCGACATCCCCGCCATGCTGAAACTTTTCGGCAGAGACAACGACATGGTCGTGGGGATGCGCGTGCGCAGGCGGGATTCCTTCATCAAAAAAGCCTCCTCCCGCATTGCCAATGCCGTGCGCAACAGCCTGACCGGCGAACATATCCGGGACACAGGATGTTCGCTGAAAGTGCTGCGCGCCTCCATGGCCCGGCGCCTGCCCATGTTCAGGGGCATGCACCGCTTCCTGCCCACCCTGATGAAAATGCAGGGAGCAGCGGTGGTTGAAGTCCCCGTGTCGCACCGTCCGCGCCGCTCCGGGCGCTCCAAGTACGGAGTATGGGACAGGGCCTTTTCCGGGCTGTACGACCTGCTGGCCGTACGTTGGATGCAAAAACGCAACCTGCGCTTCAGCATCCGCGAACGCGGCGGGCCGCCGCCGGGATATCCGTCGTGAAAACACCAGCCCTGCGTTCGCTGCTCAAGCCGGCCGTTTTTTTTCTTACCTTGGTCGGCGCCATGGTTTTTGTCCGCGTTTTCGACCTTCAAGGCATTCTCGACCCCGCATGGGCCGACGTGCGCCTGCGCGCCGAGGCGGAAGGCGCTTTCCTTTACATCGCCCTGGTCATGCTGCTCTCGCCTCTCGGCTTCCCCCGACAAGCCCTGGCCGCCCTCGGAGGATACGCTTTCGGCGCTTTTCAGGGGACGATCCTCGCCTGCACCGGACTGATCGGCGGGTGCGCGGCGGGTTTTTTCTACGCCCGGCTGCTGGCCCGTTCCCTGGTGCGCCGCAAGTTGGGGAAGAAAATACAAAGGCTGGACGCCTTCCTTTCCCGCAATCCCTTCGCCATGGCCGCGGCCGTGCGCTGCTTCCCCCTGGGCAACAACGCCCTGACCAACATGGCGGCCGGCCTGACCTCCATTCCGGCCTTGCCGTTTTTCGCCGGATCCGCCCTCGGCTATCTGCCGCAAACCGTCACCTTCGCCCTGCTCGGCAGCGGCATTCGGGTAGACCCCCTGTGGAATGCCGTCCTCGCAGCCCTGCTGTTCACCGTTGCCGCAATCGTCGGCGTCGTCGTCTACAAACGTTGTAAAGGAGCTGAAGCCGTCAAGGATGAAGAAGACTGATACGGAACATATCTTGCATATCTTGCATAAAGATAAGCAGGATGCGGGTCGACGCAGCTGACATGATCCTCAGACAACCGTTGCGGCGCAAGGGCGGCAGGCAATATATGCAGGAAAATAAGGAAATTAACGGAAAGACCCAAGGTCTTCGCGCTGACGGCGGCTCGTGTCAAGGCATTGACGAAAACTCTGCGGCACGCGGTGCGCGCGTTCAGCGTTCCGGGTTCGGCCGGTTCCGGCGGGTAAGGTTCCTGTGGGGCGTCTGCCTTTGTGCGGCCTTGACCGCTTTTTGCGCCGGCATGCTTGCTGCGCACGCCGGCATGGGACAGGCCGGCGTAAACCGGACGAACGGCAAGGCACCCGCCTTCTCCTCCCGCGTTGTTCTGCCCGCAAGCCGGGAACTTTTGGATGCCGCAACCCTTCCCGCGGGAGCGGATACGCTGCTGCCGCATTCCGCCCTGCTCATCCCCCGTTTTGCCGCCCGTGCGGAAGCCGGGGCCAGAGGGGGGCTGTCCGATGCGGGCCCGGAAAATATGCGGGATCTCACCGCATTGCTGCCTTCGCCCGACAAACACCGGGTGCTGAATTTCGCACGCGGACAGGTTCTGTTCGCCACGCAGGACGGCGGCACAGCTGAAATCACGCCGCTCGGACTTTCGCCCGCCGGCGCTCTGCCGGGTCTGACGGAAGAGCCGGGTCTCTTCCGTATCAATCTTTTCGCGCCGGCGCGGAGTTACGGCAATGCGACGCTGATCCCCATGCTGTCCGGCGGGGTACGGGACGCGTCCGGCCTGCACCGAACGGCAGACGCTGCGGATGACCCGGAGCGCAAATTCTGTCCTGCAAACAGCCGTAAGGCGAACCTCATGCGCCTGCTGCTCCGCGGCCGGGGACTGCCGGATTTCGAGAGTCCGTCCTCCGCCTTCCGCTACCGGGGAACGGTCGGGCGCTATGCCGGGCAATACGGCCTCAACCCGGCGCTGATCATGGCCGTCATGCATACGGAGAGCAATTTCAACCCGTCGGCCGTAAGCCGCAGCCGGGCCATGGGCCTTATGCAGCTTGTGCCGGATACGGCGGGTTACGAAGTCCATCGCTATCTCACCGGCTCCCCGGCCGTGCCGGACCGGGACATCCTGCTGAGCCCGGAACACAACATCCGCTACGGCGCGGCCTACCTGTACCTGCTCGGCAGCCGCTATTTCAACGGGGTACACAACAGCCTCTCGCGTCAGTTGTGCGTCATAGCCGCTTACAACGGAGGTCCGAACGCCGTGCTGCACCTTTTTGATCCCGCCGATGACGAAAATGCCGTGCGGCGCATCAACGAACTCGGCCCGGAACAACTGTACGACCAACTCACAACCCGCATGCCCACGTCGGAATCGCGCCGCTACGTCGAGCTCGTGCTCGCGCGCCTGCGCGGCTGGTCCGCAAACGGGGAATACTGATCCGGATGCCGGTCGAATGCCCCGTAGGCCGACGGCCGCCTCCGCCCTTATCTCTGCCGCCGACGGCGTCTGTCGAAACGCCCCGCACGCGGGCGGCCGCTACGCGAAGGATTCCTGCTTGACTTCCCGGCAATGCCGGGAATATTTTTCCGGAGTATACTTCCTTCAACCTCCTTCCGGGATGACGCTATGCCCCGTACCCACCTTTCCCTCTATGTAGCAACCGATGAAGCGGATATGGCCCGGGAGGCGGCCGACATCATCGTTTCCATGTACAGGGAGTCCACGGCCGCAAGAGGCTGCTTTACCCTGGCCCTGTCCGGAGGCAAGACGCCGGTGCCCCTCTTCCACACGCTCTGCCGTCCCGAACGGACCGCCGAAATGGACTGGAGCAAAACAGTGGTATACTGGGCGGACGAGCGTTGCGTTCCCCCGGAAAGCGCGGAAAGCAACTATCAAACCGCGCGCAAGGAACTCCTCTCCGGCGTGGACGCAACCCGCTATTACCGCATGAAAGGCGAGGATGTTCCGGAAACGGCGGCCGCCTCGTACGCCGCCTTGCTGGCCGATCATTTTCACCTCACCGAAGGCGAACTTCCCCGCTTCGACTGCATACTGCTGGGCGTCGGCACGGACGGGCACACCGCGTCGCTCTTCCCCGGCGACCCCGCCCTGTCCAATACCAAAGACACGGTCCTCGACGTCTACCCCCCCAAGGGCGGCACGCCGAGGATCACCCTGTCGCTGCCTGTCCTGAACAACGCGCGTTGCTGCGTCTTCATGGCGTCCGGACGGGTCAAGCATCACATACTGTCCACGGCCCTGAACCTTATGGCGGCGCCCCTGCTGCCCGCGCAAATGGTACGCCCGCACAGCGGCAGACTCTGTTGGATTATAGACGGCAACGCCTACCAGGGCTGACGGCGGCGCCGGGAAACAACGCAGGTACGCCGCCTGCCGGGAAAGCGGACTGAGGCTTATGCCATGAAAAACTTTCTCACGGGTCACATCAACCGCATCATGGTCCTCATTGCGACCATGGCCGCCGTGCCGTGTCTTGTGCTCAGCTTCATCTTCATCAAGGATCGGGACACCGCGGATAAAGAACAGAGGGAAAGCCTGATTGCGGAAACAGTCAACCGCGTCGGCGCGCAAACCCGGTCCGACGTGGAAAACATGCGCAGCATACTGACCGTTCTCTCCGGTTCCGAGCGGGTACGGCAGTTGCGCGCGGCAGACTGCATGAGCCTTTTTGCCGACATCGTCGCCGGTAACCCCGCCGTCGACGGACTGCTGATAGTGAATTCCAGGGGCGAAGTGCCGGTCGCGGCAGGAGCGGAAGACCTCAAAACCGAACCGGCGGGACAGCCCGCACTGCTCGACGCGATACAGGCCGGCGTCTTCACGGCTGAACTCCGCGCGGCTTCGGACGGAACAGGCCCGCCCCGGTTGTATGTCGTCTACCCCATGTCCGGCATAGCCCTTGTCGGCGCGCTCAATCCGGACGGGATAATCGCCGCCGGGAGCGCCGCGTTGTCCTCTCTGCCCGGCGTCACGCTGCGCATCGCGGACGGGGACGGCAATATCCTGCGGAGTATCCCTGCGGACGCGGAAGGCGCACAAGCGCAAAAACTGCCCGACGACATCATGGAACGCCTGCGCGGCACCGGCGACGGACTGGCGGGCGGGATCCTCCGGCGTAGCGGCCCCGACGGCGAAGAAATCTGGAGCGCCTTTGCGGGGGTCCGGACGGGACAGAGCCCGCGCTTGACGTTGATCGCCGCGGCCGAAATTGATGCAGACAAGGCGTTTGCCGCGGCCGACTCCCGCTTCCGCAACAATGTTTCCGTACTCACCGGCGTCATGGTCGTCGTTCTGCTGCTCTCCCTGCTGATATACAGACTGGCCCTGCGCGCGCCGCTGGAAAAACTGCTCGATGCCCAGGCTCGCGTGGAAGCCGGCGATTACCAAGCTGCAAGCGGACTGGAAGGCATAGGAGGCGACATCGGCCGGCTGGCCGACGGCTTCGACGCAATGGCCGCGGCCATCAGCAGCCACACCGACGAACTCAAACGGGAAAAACGCGCCGCGGACGCCGCAAGCCGGGCCAAAGGCGAATTTCTTGCCAATATGAGCCACGAAATCCGCACTCCCATGAACGCCATTATCGGTATGGCCTACCTGGCCATGAAAACCGACCTGAATCCTCGTCAGGAAGGCTATGTCAACAAAATTTACGTTGCCGCCAACACCTTGTTGGGCATCATCAACGATATCCTGGACTTCTCAAAAATCGAATCCGGCAAGCTGAACATTGAACGCGCCCCCTTTGTGCTGGATGAAGTCTTCGCCAACGTCTCGACCATGGTGGCGCAAAAAGCCGAAGATAAAGGTCTGGAACTCATTTTCTTCATTTCCCCGACCGTGCCCCAGAACCTTCTCGGCGATTCCCTGCGCCTCGGGCAGATACTGATCAACCTTATCGGCAATGCCGTCAAGTTTACCACACGAGGTGAAATCACCGTTTCCTGCTCCATGGCCAGACCGTTGCGTCCGGGCGCCCTGCCGCCCGGCGACAACCCGGACAAGACCGGCCGCCCGGTGGAACTGCAATTCACCGTCAAGGATACCGGCATCGGCATGACTGCGGAGCAGCGCTCAAAACTCTTCAATCCTTTCACCCAGGCCGACAGTTCCACCAGCCGGCTGTACGGAGGCACAGGGCTCGGCCTGACCATAACCAAGCGCCTCATCGAGATGATGGGCGGCGAAGTGTGGATAGACAGCGAACCCGGCAAAGGCACCGGCGTGCATTTCACGGTCTGTCTGGAGCGCGGTCTGGAGGATGCTCCGCCCCGCTTCACCACTTCGCTGACCGGACTGAGGGTATTGGTGGCGGACGACAACGAAATGGCCCGCTGTATTCTGGGTGAAATGCTCCGGGGCTTCACCCTTGAACCCACAACCGTGAGTTCGGCCGCCGAGGCATATGCCGAATTGTCCAAGGCGGAACAGGACGAGAGTCCATACCAAATCGCGCTCATCGACTGGCGTATGCCGGAAATCAACGGCCTTGAAGCCGCTTCCCAAATTCGGCGCATGGGCTTGAAGACCGTCCCGGCCGTTATCCTGATCACGGCATTCGGCCGCAGCGACCTGCAACCCCTGGCGGAAGAGATCGGCGTCAAGCACGTCCTGTACAAACCCGTCAGTCCTTCGCAGCTTTTCGACTGCGTGCTGGAGGCTGTCCGAGCGGTCGACAACCCGCCTGCCGCCGTCGAGCGCGAGGAAAACGTCCCGGAGGAAAAAACCCGCCTGCTGAACGGCCTGAAAGTGCTTCTGGCCGAGGACAACGTCATCAACCAGCAGGTTGCCGAGGAAATTCTCACTCAGGAGGGCGTAAGCGTCCGGATTGCCGACAACGGCCGGGAAGCCGTCAACATTCTTACGGCCGAACCCGAAGCCTTCCACCTCGTGCTCATGGATCTGCAGATGCCCGTCATGGACGGCTATGAGGCCACCCGGCGTCTGCGCGCCGTGAACGCATTCAAAAATATCCCGATCATTGCCATGACCGCGCACGCCATGAGCGGGGAACGCGAGGCCTGTATCAATGCGGGCATGAACGACCATGTCGCCAAGCCCATTGAGGTGGAAAAACTTTTTGAAGTATTACAACGCTGGGCGCCGGCCGGCGGCTATGCAGGGCCGGCTGCGGCGCAGACCCGCGACGTCCGTCAACCGGCGCCTCCGGATAAAGGTTTCCCGCTGCCCTCCGGTGAATCGACAAGCGCTCCCGGCAGGCCGGCACACTCCTCCTCCGCCTCGGCTGCCGTGTCCATCACTTCCAAATTGCGGACCCGACCGGGCTTCAACGCCGGCTCGCCCGTCGACGCCGATGACGATGCCCTTGACGACTTCGACGATGATGGCGTGTCGTTCGACAATACCGATGCACTGAAGCCGGACGACACACTGTCCGCGCCGAAAATGCCGCCCGCGACAACGGCCCCGGCCGGTGTTTCTCCGGTGCCTCCGCCGCCTGCCCCGTCCGCAACGGCGGACGCCGTGCGTGAAGCAGCAAAGGCGGCCGTAGAAGCCGCCAAGAAAGCCATGACTTCCCCGACGCCCGCCGGCATAGCCGCCGACGTATCCGAAAGGCCGGCGCAAAGCGCCGCAAAAGCCGCGCCCGCTCCGGCACCGGCACCGGCACCGGCGCCGGGCAAAGCCAAGGAAGCGGCACCCGTCCCGGATATTCCCGGAGTGGACGCCGCCGGCGCTGTAGCCCGCCTGGCGGGCAATACGCGCATCTACCTCAAAACCGTCTGCCTTTTCCTTGAAAATATTCCGCGTTACCGCGATGAAGTCATCGCGGCTGTTGAAGAGAAGGACAAGGAGCGTCTGAAACGCGGTGCGCACACCTTGAAAGGTCTTACCGCCACAATAGGCTCGACTGACGTTTCAGCCGCGGCGGCCGCCGTGGAAAAAGCGCAGGCGGACGGCAATACGGCGCCCGACCCGTCGGGCGTGGATACCCTGCTGGACATGCTTGCCGCCCTTGAACGCAACTTGGCCGCCTCCGGCGTCTGCGGCATCCCGCAGCAGCCCGGCGCCCGGCCGGAAGCCGCGCCGCCTGCGGATATCGGGCCCATACTCGACAAACTCAAAACCCTGCTGCGGGAATACGACGGAAGCGCCGCCGACTTTTTTGCCGAAAACAAGGCGGCCCTGGCCGGCCGCTATCCGTCCGACGTCTGTAAGGAACTGGAACGCATGGTGCGCGACTTTGAGTACGACGAGGCCCTGGAACTGCTCGAAACCAAGGGCGCGTAAACCGTGCCCAGCCGTTGCGCGCGCTTCCAGAGCAGATTAACTTTGATTTTGTATGCCTCCGGCGGCCGGGGCTCCGCCCTGGACCCTCGGCCTGAGCCGGCGCAAGGCCGAACATTGAAACATTGCAATATTGATGTATATGCCTCCGGCGGCAGGGGGAA
>JAITDR010000241.1 GCA_031282465.1 Desulfovibrio sp. | reverse complement strand
CCAGCCCTGCACGACAATCAGAGATTCCGGGTTGATGCAGTCCGGAAACGTGTTTCCCGGATCCACGTCCGAAGGGTCGTCTTTGAGGAAAAGGTGGTCGTACAGCCGCATCTCGGCGTTCACGGCATGGGCCGCCGACACCCAGTGCAGAGTGCCCCTGACCTTGCGCCCGTCCGGGCTGCCCCCTCCCCGGCTTTGCGGGTCATAGGAACAGATGAGGGCGCGGATCGTGCCGTCCGGGTTTTTCAGGACTTCTTCGCAGGTTATGTAGTAGGCGCAACGCAGGCGCACTTCACGTCCGGGGGCGAGACGGTGGAATTTCGCGGGCGGGTCTTCCCGAAAGTCATCCCGCTCTATGAACAATTCGCGTGAAAAGGGGATGCGGCGCACGCCTGTTTCCGGCTTCTCCGGGTACATGGGCAGTTCCATCCATTCCACGCGGCCTTCGGGATAATTGCGGAGAATGACCTTTAAGGGCCGGAGCACGGCCAGAGCGCGGGGTGCCGTCGCATTGAGACGTTCGCGGATGCAGAACTCCAACACGGCGTAGTCCACAATGTTGTCCGCCCTGGAAACGCCGATCCGCGCGACGAATTCGCGCAGGGCTTCGGGCGGTACCCCGCGCCTGCGCAGGCCGGAAACGGTCGGCATGCGCGGGTCGTCCCAACCCTGCACATGGCCGCCTTCCACCAGTTGAATGAGTTTGCGTTTGGAAAGCACCGTGCGCGTAAGATTCAGCCGGGCGAATTCCGTCTGCCGGGAACGGAAAATGTCCAGACTGTCCAGAACCCAGTCGTACAGCTCGCGGTTGTCGGCGAATTCCAGGGTACACAGCGAATGGGTGATGCCTTCCAGCGAATCGCAGATGCAGTGCGTGTAGTCGTACAAGGGGTAGATGGGCCATGCGTCGTCCGTGCGGTGGTGCCGGGCGTGTCGTATGCGGTACAACACCGGGTCGCGCATGACGATGTTGGGCGAGGCCATGTCTATCTTGGCGCGCAGTACGTGCGCGCCGTCCTCGAATTCACCGGCGCGCATGCGCCGGAACAGGTCGAGATTTTCCTCCACGCCGCGGTCCCGGTACGGACCGGGGCGGCCGGGCTCGGTCAGAGTGCCCCGATAAGCCCGGATTTCTTCGGCCGACATGCTGTCGACATAGGCCTTGCCCATGCGGATGAGCTGTTCGGCAAACGCGTAAAGCCGCTCGAAATAATCCGAAGCGTAATATTCACGGTCGCCCCAGTCTCCGCCCAGCCAGCGCACGTCTTCGCGTATGGCGTCCACATACTCGCGGCTTTCTTTGGCCGGGTTGGTGTCGTCGAAACGCAAATTGCACAACCCGCCGAATTCCTCGGCTGCGCCGAAGTTCAGACAGATGGATTTGGCGTGGCCTATATGCAGGTATCCGTTCGGTTCCGGAGGAAAACGGGTATGTACTGTGTCCCGGCGTTTTTCCGCAAGATCCGCGGCGATCATGGCCCGGATGAAATCCTTGCCTCCCCGCTTTCCGGCATGCGCATCCGCTGCGCCGGCCTCCGTTGCTGCGGCTTCCGCAGTGACCGGTTCCGTTGCGGGGCGCGCAACGGCATCTTCGGCGTTCATCGGCAATTCCTTTATGGTTTGAAATAATCGACGCGAAAGGTTGCGTTACTGCAGGCGCACCGGATAGTTGCCGCGATAGACTGTATCCGCGACTTCGATAAGGACGTCTATCGACGCGATGCCCTCCGATTTCAGCCCGGCGGGCAGGCGAACCGTATTCTGCATGGCTTTCATACGGGCTATGGAGAAACGTGAACTTTCCGGATCCTGCAGGGGCAGTTCCACCCGTGTGCCGTCGGTCGTCACGGCCGCATATCTGGCCGCGCCGGTGACGGTGCGTTGCCCCTCGGTCATGGTGGACAGTTCGTAGCTGATGCGCAGGCGCAACGAACCGGAATTTCTGGCGCTAAACTCATTGATGCGCAACGGGCTTCCTGCTCCGGCCAAGAGAGCGAAGCCGCCGTTCACCTCCGCCGGGGCGGCGGCCGTCGTCTCGGCCGGAGCTCCCTGCCGCTCTTCGGCCGGGCTTTCGCCGTTATCCTCGGACGCAGGCGGTTCGGCCTGCGCGGGGGGCGTATCCGTCGGCCGGGAAGCCGCCGCCGGAGCCGGTGCAGTCCCCGCCGCCGCAACACGCGCGGCCGGGCCGGGCGCGGGAGGATTCGCCGCGGCCGTGCCCCTGGCAGGCAGGTCCGGCGTGCCCACCTCCGTATACGTGGCTTGGGGAGGGCTTCCATTGCCGGCTTTCAACAGGCTTTCCAAATTGACCAGGCGTTCAAGCTGCAGGCGCATCTCGGCGTTTTCCCGTTCCCTGCTTTCCTGCACCGCGGCCAGTTCCCGGTACTTGGTAAAGAAGTGCAGGCCGCCGTATATGCCGCCTCCCCCAAACAGCAGCAACGCGAGACAAAGGCCTGCGCAGAAATGCAGCAGGCCGCATCGGATGCTGAAGGTCCTGGATTCCTTGTCGTCGCGCATCAGCAGAACATGGTAGTGCGTCTGTTTTTTAATGACCGGCTTCAATGCCCCTCCATTCTTCCCGCGTGATCAGCCACGCGCCGTTTATCCTTTCAAAGGTCAGGGTCTTGATGCCCGTGTCGCCTCCGCCCGCCCTGTCGGCGTATTCCTGGCGCATCTCGGCGACCGGCCTGTCCTTGTGCAGTTGTACCCGGACGTCGCTCAGGCGCACCCGAGCGGGCGGATTTTTGCGCCAGAGCGCGGCCTTGTGCCTGCGTATGTCGTCCGTCCCCCTACGCTCGCCCTGTCTCGCGCGCGAGGCGTAAAAACTTGTATAGCCCGCGAGATCCCCGCGCTCCCAGGCCGCGCGCCAAGCCTCGATGCGCTCGGTGATTGCGCCGGCCGCATCGCGCAACGGGTCCGCCCGCGCCTCAGGCGCCTTGCGCGGTTCCGTCCGCGCGGTTCTCCGCGCATCGCCCGGCATGTCGGCTGCCGCTGCGACAAGGACATTGTCGGGGGCGGCCTTTGCCGCCACGGGTACGGCTGCGTATGCCCCGCCGCGTTCAATGTCCGCCGAACCGGCCGCGCCTGCAGATTTCATTGCGCCTGCGGGGCTGCTTCCGTCCGCAGAGGTCGGGTCGCCCGCCGATTTTTTTTCGCCTGCTGAACGCGGTGCATCCGTCGGACTACTCCCGCCGGCGGTTTTCATCGCGCTTGATTCGTCCGCGGGGACCGGTCGGGCCGCCGCGCCCTCAACGCCTGCAGACACCGTCGTTGTTCCGGCCGCAGCCGCACCGGGTCTGCCTGCCGCGTCCGGAGGGCGGGCAAGCAGCAGAGGCTGCTGCGCATTCCGTTCTCTTACGGCCCGCTCCCGTTCCGCAACCCGGCGCGCGGCCAACCTGAAGGCGGCTTCGGCCGGACGGGGCATAGGACCGAAGGCCGGGTCTTCAATATGATCCGGCGTGCTGAGCGCCGCCTGCGCAGCGGGGTTGCGCGCGTCCGGAACAGAGGCGGCGCGGTGCTCCGTGTCGGCGGGAGGCGCGGTCTGTGCGGCAGGAAGGGCAGCCTGCGTGGTCGGGAGGGCAGCTTGCGCGGTCGGATAGAAAACTCGGCGATTCGTGCCGGCGGGAAGGGTAGTCGAGGCCGGTGCTTCCGCCTGCGTACCTGCCTGGGCGGGCACCTCGAGGTCCGCCCTGCCGTCGGATGAAGAAGGCTCCCGCGCCCCGGCGTCGTGCGCGGAATGCCCGGAAGCGCCTGCAACCGCGGTGACGTAAGGCGCATCGGCCGGCGCCTGCCAGACCGCGTCCAGCAGCGCCAGGGGATCGGCCTGCTCCGAAGGCGGCAGCAACGACGCGGCCGAAGCCGTCAGAGGGGTATCTGCCAGACCCGGTTCCCATTCCATGCCCACGATTTTGAAATCCGTCCCCGTTTTTTCCCAATACAGGCGTCGGGTGCCCCGCGTGCTCAGGTTGGGCGCCTGATAGTCCTGGTGAAACCATGTTACCCAGTAATCAGGGCCGGCAAGAATCCTGATGTCCTTGACCGAGGTGCGTATCCAGGGCAAAAGCGTGAACATGCGCTCCTTTTGGGCGCGGAAGGCGGAAAAACTCTCACCCTGCGCCGCGCTGTACGCTTCCTGGTTGTAAAAGTCGAAAAAGCGCCGCGAACGCCCCGACCACGCATCGGCCCAGTCACGCACCTTCTGCTCCAGCCTGCGCAGGTCGTTGTCGCCGTCTGCTTCGGACGCGCTGAACGCAAAGGACCGGGTCAGGGTCACCGGCGCGCCGGGCAGCAACGCCTTGCCGAGAACGGAGAGGTCGTTGTTGTTCATGGCGATGCAGCCCTCGGTCTGCAAAGGCACGAGAGGTTCTCCCCGGCCGTGAATCCAGATGCCGAAGCCTGTTTTGCCGCGCAGCCTGTCCACAGGGTTGGGGTAATTCAAGGTATATGCGCGGGGGCCGAACTTGGTGAAATCCAGGCCGGCGTCGATGCGGCGCACGACAAAATATACGCCCTCGGGGGTTTTGAGGTCGCCCTCGACCTCTTTGTCCCCTTCTTTCTGCCCGGTGGTGCAGACAAAAACGCGGGTAAGGCGCAGAGGGCTCTGTTTTTCAAAAAAAGCCAGCTTCTGCCGCGTCTTGTCCACGGCGACGAAATAGGTAGGATGGGCGAGCTGTTCGGAAATAACCGCGTCCCAGGCCGCGCGGGCCGGGGACGACAGGAACGGGGTAAGGCAGACGACGACTGTGAACACCCGCAGGGCGGCGGTATTCAGGAAAATACATGCTCGGGAAAAAAGAAAAAGCAGATGCGCACACACGCCTCCCGGCGTTCGCTGACGCCGGGCTGCGCCGGGTTTCCGGGTATACCTGTCGCAACAATAGGCCATCTGCGTCTTTGCGCCTTGCGCTGTTCAACGGCGAACTCAGCCGGGGGGTCGCACCTTCCCGCGTCCCGCTTCGGACAAAGCCCCGGCGCGTCCTGCGGACAGCGCCAGATCCAGCAGTTCACAACGGGTGAAAAGGGAGCGCAGTTCCCTGCCGGCAGCGGTAAAGGCTTCAGCGCCGCCCGGCTCTTCCCGGTTCAGGATGCAGAACACGGCAAGCACCTCAAGACCTTCCGCCTCAATTGTATTTGCAGCTTGTAACACGGAAGCGCCGGTGCTGACAACATCTTCGAGCATGATTACTTTGTCGCCGGGACGCACGCCGGCCAATCCCTCCACCCTGCGCCCCGCGCCGTGACCTTTGGCCTCCTTGCGCACGATCAGCGCGGGCAGTCGCCTGCCCTGCGCAAGGGCCGCCAACGAAGTCGCCGTCAGCAGAGGGTCCGCGCCAAGAGTCATCCCGGCTACGGCCCGCGCCTCCGTGTCGCGCAGCATATGCGCGAAAAGCGTGCCGATGAGCCGCGCCCCGTCAGGGTCCAGCGAAGTCTGGCGGCAATCAAAATAATACGAGGCCTTGCGCCCGGAACTCAACGTGAAGTCGCCTTCCATGTACGATCGCTCATACAGCAGCGCGGCCAACTCCGCCCTGCGCGCCTCTATGTCGTCGAAAGCAAACACTGTCAATCCTCAACGTCGCCGAACGTAAACACGGTCAAGCCCGAGAATGAGGGGTGCAGGGGGAATCAGTCCCCCTGCCGGGTCCGCGGCGGAGCCCCGGCCGCCGGAGGCGTACACAATCAACGCGGTAATGTTCCGAGTAATGTTCCGATGTTCGGCCTTGCGCCTGCTCAGGCCGGGGGGCCGGAACAGAGTCCCGGCGGGGTTTGGGGGCGGAGCCCAGTTCATCGGCGCTGCCCTTGCTCAGGCCGAGCCGAAGAGCCTGTTGTAGACCTCGTCTTCGTAGCGCAGAAAGTGCGCGGGGTCGAACAGGGCGGCCGTGCGGTCCTCGGACAGATGCCCGCGCATGAACGGGTC